>NZ_JBWZET010000065.1:0-38532 GCF_056722145.1 Rhizomicrobium sp.
TTGACCTCTCGTTCCCTCTCCGTTCTAATACACCCATGGAAAACGCTCTCGGTGTTGCGCGCGGGGTTTCACGGCTTTTGATCCAGGAGGGCTATTCGCCGATCCTGGAATTCACCCTCGCCAATGGGCGGCGGCTGGATGTGGCGGCGCTCGGCGCTGACGGCACCATGGTCGGGGTCGAAATCAAGGTCGCGGTGTCGGATTTGAAGGGCGATCAGAAATGGCCCGAGTATCTCGATTTCTGCGAGCTGTTCTATTTCGCCATCCCGCCCGATTTTCCGGACGAGTACGTGCCGGACGGCACCGGTCTCATCGTTGCCGACCGTTTCGGCGGGGCGATCGTGCGCCCGAGCCCTCGCGCGGTACTGCATCCTTCGCGCCGCAAGGCGGTGACCTTGAGCTTTGCGCGCGTGGCAGCGGAACGCCTGTCGCAGATAATCGAGACGACGAATTCGATGTGAGGGAAGGCCCTGGCGCCCGCCGGAGCGCGTGGTGCTCGAAACGGCGGGCCGCAAGGACGGGAAGAAAAACTAACGCGGGCTGCGCTTCGCCAGGATCCGCTGCAGGGTGCGGCGGTGCATGTTGAGGCGGCGCGCGGTCTCGGAGACGTTGTGGCCGCACAGCTCGTAAACGCGCTGGATATGCTCCCAACGGACGCGATCGGCGCTCATCGGGTTTTCCGGCGGTTTCGGCTTGGAGCCGGGCGCGGCGAGCAGCGCGGCGGTGATATCGTCGGCATCGGCGGGCTTGGGCAGGTAATCGATGGCGCCGTACTTCACGGCGGCGACGGCGGTGGCGATGTTGCCGAACCCGGTCAGCACCACGACGCGGCTGTCAGGACGCACGGTGTGCAGCGTTTCCACCACATCAAGCCCGTTACCATCTTCCAGCTTGAGATCGACCACGGCGTAGGCCGGCGGAGTCTCCTTGGCGCGCGCTTTGCCGTCGGCCACGCCTTCGGCAATCGTCACCACGAAGCCGCGGGCTTCCATCGCCCGGGCCAGACGCTCGCGCAAGGGGCGGTCGTCCTCAACAATCAAAAGTGTTTTGTCTTCCATCATTGTTCTTCTTCCTTACGCACGTTCGCACATAGGCCTGGATTACCGACGGGTCAATCCTCTTCGCCCCGCTCGGGCGCCGTCTCGCCGTCAATTGATCCGCGCGACCACGACACGCTCACGCGCGCTCCGCCGCCGGGAGGGTTGAGGGCCTTCACACTGCCCCCGGTCTGTTCCAGCAGGGTCTTGGCAATGAAAAAGCCCAGCCCCATGCCCTCATGTTTGCCGATCTTGGCGGTCGGCGGGCCGATTTCGGTCTCGCCCACGGCGTGATCGCCGGGCCGCGAAGTGATGTAGGGCTCGCCGATCTTTTCATAGATATCGGGAGCAAAGCCGGGACCGTCGTCTTCCACCATCACCTTCAGCGCGGTGGCCGACCACGAGGCCTCGATCTTGATCCGCGAGCGGGCAAAATCGGCGGCGTTCTCAATGATATTGCCAAGGCCGTGCAGCAGTTCGGGCGCCCGCCAGACTTGCGGCTGCGGCTCGTCGCGATCGGAGGGCGCCGCAGAAATCACGATTTCAAGTTCCTCGTCGCGATACTGGTCGGCGAGATCGTCGAGCAGGGCGCAGATCGGCAACCGCGCCGTGCCGCCCAGCATCGGCTCGTCGGGACGGGCCAGCTTCATCAGGATCATGCGGCAGCGCTCAGCCTGCGAGCGCAACAGGCGCGCGTCCTGGGCCTCGGGCGAGCCCGGCGGCAAGGCGCGTTCGAGTTCGTGGGCCACCACCGCGATAGTGCCGAGCGGGGTGCCAAGCTCGTGGGCCGCCGCCGTCGCCAGGGCGCCGATGGTGGACAGCCGCTGTTCGCGTGACAACGCCAATTGGGTGGCAGCGAGCCCGGCCGACATGCGGGCGCCTTCCGAAGCGATGCGCCAGGCGTAAACCGACGTAAAACCGATCCCGAGTACCAGCGAGGCCCACACCCCGGCCTGATAAAGCGCCGGCAGCACAACGATCTCTTTCTGATTGGCGCCCCATGGCAGCGGCAGATGGGTGACCGCAATCACCGAGGCGGCGAACAGCGCGATCGCCCCGAGAATCATGGTGTTGCCGAGATTGAGGGTGGAGGCCGCGATCACGACGGGCGCGATGAACATCAGCGCAAACGGATTTTCGATGCCGCCGGTGAGGTAGAGCAGCGCTGCCAGCTGCAGCACGTCGATGGCGAGATAGACGGTGGCTTCACGGTTGGTGAGGCGGTGGCTGACCGGATAGCGAAACGCCAGAACCAGGTTCAACCCGGCGCTGACCAGAACGCAGAACAGGCACTGCACGAACGGCAGCGGATAGTGGAAGCCGAAATAGACCAGGAACAGCGCAACCGTCTGCCCGCCCGCCGCCATCCACCGAAGATTGGTTAAGGTTCTCAGTCTCACCCGGCCGCGCACGGCGGAGGCCGGAGCGATAGGCAGCGGTCGCGGTGCGGCGAACTTGGGTTCACCCTCCGAGGTCTCTGCCGTCTGCGACATGTTCTCCATGCCTCTATCAGCCTAAGGTGCGACCAGAAGTGCAATACGTAATGATGCGCAGTGGTTAGCGGGTGAAACCCGACCCGCCATCCGACCAATTACCGGACCGGTTGTGGGGGCTTTAGTGCGGCAAACTGGCAAATTTGTGTCCAGCGTTGTCATCGAGGCGGAATACGGACGAAATCGGCGGACGCAGTTAACCCCACTCCAAATTTCTGCGACTGCAAATCAGAAGTGATTCTAGCGCCTACACGGCCGGTGTGGGAAGGCCCGCCAGCGCACTCGCCGCGATCAGCGTATTGCGCATCAGACAGATGATGGTCATGGCGCCGACCCCGCCCGGCACTGGCGTGATATGGCCGGCGCGCTCCGCCGCCTCGGCAAAGGCAACGTCGCCAACCAGCTTCGACTTGCCGTCCTCAGCGGGCACACGATTAATACCGACATCGATGACGGTGGCGCCGTCCTTCACCCAGTCGCCGCGGACGAATTCGGGCTTGCCGATCGCCGCCACCAGGATGTCCGCCCGCCGGCATACGCCCGCGAGGTCCTTGGTGCGCGAATGGGCCATGGTCACCGTGGCATTGGCCGCCAGCAGCAGTTGCGCCGCCGGCTTGCCGAACAACAGCGAGCGGCCGATCACCAGGGCTTCCATCCCCGCCACGGCGCCAAGCGTCTCTTGCAGCAGGATCATCATGCCGGCCGGCGTGCACGACACCAGCTTGGCGCGGCCCGACAGCAACAGCCCGGCATTGGTCGGGGTCAGGGCGTCGACATCCTTGGCCGGATCGAGGGTATCGAGCACCGCCTGTTCGCGGATCTGCTTTGGCAAGGGCATCTGCACCAGGATGCCATGGACACTGCGATCGGCATTGAGATCCTTCACCAGCGCCAGAACGTCGGCTTCGCTGGTGTCTTCGGCCAAATGGTGATGCACCGATTTGAACCCGAGCGTTTCGGCAGTCTTGTTCTTGTTGCGGACATAGACTTCCGAGGCCGGATCGTTGCCGACCAGGACCGTCGCCAGCCCCGGCACCAGACCGTGTGTCGCCTTGAGCCGGGCGGTCTCCTCGATCAGGCGGGTCTTCAAGCGGGCGGCGTGGGCCTTGCCGTCGATGATCGAGGCGGTCATGGAAGCTCCTCCAGGCGGGCGGCGAGAAGGATGCCATCGCCCGCAATTTCGATCCGTTTCAAGCGCGATGTGGCGCCCGAGGCAAGCCGCACCGTCGATTTGGGCACAGCCAATCGCTTGGCCAGCAGGTCGATCAACGCAGTATTGGCTTTGCCGTCTTCCGGCACCGCCCGCACCCGGCATTTCAGATGCTCGGAGCCGTCGGAGGCGGTTTCCCAGCCCTCCACCGCATCGCGCCCGCCCTTGGGGGTCAACCGGACCGCGAAGCTGATGCCGCCGGCCGAGGCGCGCGTGCGCATGGGCTAATGCAGGATCGGGAACAGGAGGTTGCCGAGCAGCGGCAAAACATAGACCTGCACCACCCAGATGATGACGAACACCAGGATCGGCGAAAAATCCATGCCGCCGATCGGCGGCAGCAGGCGGCGCACCTGGCGGAACACCGGCTCGGTCAGCGCATCCAGCATCCGAACCGCCGAGCGCACGAAATTGTTATGGTAATTCACCACGTTGAAGGCGAGCAGCCAGCTCATCACCACCGCTACCAGGACGATCAGCTTGTAGATTTCCAAAAAGCCGCTGAGCAATGTGATGATCAGGACGGTCGGGCTCATCGGCTGAAACGGCATGGTAGTCTCCTAAAGCGCTTCACCGAAGAGTGGAATCCGGTTTTCGGGCATGAAGCGCGACCAACAAAAACGCTAGACCGGTCGACCGTTTCCGACAAACGGTGAAACGGTCTGGATCGGGCGCGCGGGACCTAGCCTGTTTCGCCCGGAGTCTGCAAGCAGTGCCAACCGGCAGGCTGAGGATGTGCGTGAAGGGCGTCGTGTGTTGAGACGGTGCGGCGCTGACCGGGGAAAGCCCGCCTTCGCCGAAGACGGCTTCGGGGCAGGCTGGTGGAGCTGAGCGGAATCGAACCGCTGGCCTCCTCATTGCGAACGAGGCGCTCTCCCAACTGAGCTACAGCCCCTTAGCCGGGTTCCCGGGCCGCCACGTCGCGGTCGGGATGGGGCGCGTATGTAGGGAGCACCCCTTCGGTCTGTCAAGCGGGCACTTGCGCCAAATCGGTAACCGTCTTGTCGCGCAATCGCTTTTCACCCCCCGCCCTCAGCGACCGCGGTAGCGCACCCGCCAAATGGTGCGGCCCTGGTCGTCGGCGATCAGCAGGCTGCCGTCGCGATCGACCAGCAGGCCCGCCGGGCGGCCCCAGACCTGGGGCGGATGCTCGCCGCCGGCCCAGAAGCCGGTGGCAAAATTGCTGTAGCCGGGTTCGGGCCGCCCACCCCGAAACGCGATCCGCACCACCTTGTAGCCGGTCGGTTTGGCGGCATCCCACGAGCCGTGCAGGGCGACGAAGGCGTTGCCGCGGTACTCCGGCGGAAACTGGGTGCCGTCATAAAATACCAGCCCGAGGGCGGTGGAATGGGCGGGGAACAGCACGTCGGGCGTCCTGGTTTGCGTCACCAGATCGGGACGCTTGGCGCCAAACTGGGGATCGGGATGGGGACCGGCATAGGCATAAGGCCAGCCGAAGAAATCGCCGCGGCCGACGCCGGTGAAAAAATCCGGCGGCAGGGCATCGCCATAGCCGTCACGTTCATCCGCAGTGACATAGAGATCGTCCGTACCGGGACGAAATGCCAGGCCGACCGGATTGCGCAGACCCGACGCGAAAGTCGTCATATGGCCATCGGCAAAAACCTTCTGAATGGTGGCTTGCGGCGGGGCTTCCTCGGCGACGTTATTGGCGCTGCCGATGGCGATGTAGAGCGCGCCGCGGCTGTCGAAGGCGATGTCTCGGGTGATGTGATAGGTCTTGGTGCCGAAGCTGTCCTTGGTCACGCGGGTGCGCTGTTTGGTTTTCAGATCGACCCGCCACACCGCTTCGAGATCGCCGACATAAAGCGCGCCATCCCGCACCGCCAGCCCGTGCGGATAGTGAAACCCTGCCAGATACGGCGTGGCGCGCCCATCTCGGATCAGGGTGATCTTGTTGGCATGCGATTCCGCGACGAAGACGCCGTCGGGCGCGAGCGCCATGAAGCGCGGATTGGTGAGGCCGGTGACATAGGGTTCGATGATAAAGCCGGGCGGCACGTACGGCACCGCAGCCCTCGGCCGGGCGATCATGGCGCCGCCATTGTCGGCGGCCGGGGTCGCAAACGGTTTTGCCAGATGGGTTGGATCGATTTGAAAATGCTGGCCCGGCAAATCGGCGGCGGAAGCCGATCCAAGCGCACAGGCGAGCCACAACGCCCGCTTCATTTGCCGTAGCGCACGCGCCAGATGGTGCCGCCGGCATCGTCGGCGATGAGCAGGCTGCCGTCCTTGTCGACCAGCAGTCCGGCGGGCCGGCCCCAGACTTTCGGCGGCGTGAGCCCGGCGGACCAGAAGCCGGTGACGAAATTCTCGTAGGCGTTTTCCGGCTTGCCGGCCGCGAACGTCACCCGCACCACCTTGAAGCCGGTCGGCTGGGCGGCATCCCAGGAGCCGTGCAGGGCGATGAAGGCGTTGCCGCGATAGGCGGCGGGAAACTGCGCGCCGTCATAAAACACCAGCGCCAGCGGCGCCGAATGGGCCTGGAACAGCACGTCGGGCGTCTTGGTCTTGGCCACCAGATCGGGGCGCTTGGGACCGTAATCGGGATCGGGATGGGGCCCGATATAGGCATAAGGCCAGCCGAGGAAATCGCCTTTTTCGAGCCGCGTCAGGTAATCGGGCGGCAGGCCGTCGCCGAGCCCGTCGCGTTCGTTGACGGTGACGAAAAGCGCGTTGGCGCGAAACGCGATGCCGACCGGGTTGCGCGTGCCGGCGGCGAAGGTCGTGAGATGACCGTCCTTGCTCACCACCTGCACCGTGGCGCGCGGCGGTTTTTCCTCGTCGACATTGGAGGCGCTGCCGATCGCCAGATACAGCGTGCCATCGGGCGCAAAGGCGATGTCGCGGGTGGAATGGCCGCCGTGGCCGAAGCTGTCCTTGGTGACGCGAGTCTTGGCCTTGGTGGCAAGATCGATCCGCCACACCGCGACGAGATCGCCGACATAAAGGGCGCCATCGTGGAAGGCGATGCCGCTGGGGCCGTCAAACCCGGCGAGGAAATCGGCCGGCTTGCCGTCGTGGATCACCGTCACCTTGTTCGCATTGGTTTCGGTCACGAACACGTCGCCGTCCGGCGCCAGCGCCATGAAACGGGGATGGGTAAGGCCCGTTACGTAAGCTTCTGCGGTGAACCCTGGCGGCACCTGTGGCCGGGTGTCGGCCGGTCGCGGCACCGTATCGGGATGATTGTCGACGCCGGGGGTGGCGTAAGGGGCGGGAATCTCGTTCGGCAACACCTGAAAGCGCTGGCCCGGCTGCTCCTGAGCGCCCGCCGGAACCAGAACTGCCGCCCAAACGGCGGCCACCCATCGCATGCGCATCAGGACACCCGTTCACCAACACTTTACCATGTTGGTCTAAACGCATCAGGTGATGCGCTGGACACTCCTTCCTGCAATTCTTTTGGCGGCGGCCGTGGCCGTGCCCGCCCCTGCTGTCGCGGCCGAAAGCGCGGCCGCCGAAAAACCCGACAAGCCCGAAAAAGACAAGAAGGACAAGAAAGCGGCGGTCCACAAGATCACCCAGTCCGAAAGCTATCTGATGGTGGACCCGCTCTACACCTCCATCCTCGACGGCAACCGCCCCCTGGGCCTTTTGATGGTCGGCATCGGCATCGACGTGCCCGACAAGGATCTGCGCGACAAGGCCGAACGCGACATGCCGCAGCTGCGCGACGGCTATGTCCGCGCCCTGATGAGTTTCACCGCGACCAATGTGCGCTCCTATCGCCAGCCCGACGTCGACGCCCTCGCCGACCGGCTGCAGGCCGTGACCGACCGCCTGCTCGGCAAGAAAGGCGCCCGCGTGCTGCTGGCGCAAGTCGCGATCCGGCTCAACAAATAGCCAGTGCCGCGGCGACCGCAGCCAATCCCGGCGCGGTGCACTCCACTGTCATATGGCGCGCCTCGACGATGACGTTGCGGGCGCCCGCCGACGGTTCGAGCCAGCATTCCTCTCGCAACACCACGCCGTCTTTGGCGGCAAGAATGGCGGTGACCGGCAGCGGCAGCGGCGCCGCAATGGCGTGGCGGCGTGCCACCCAGTCGGGATCGTGCAGCGGCGCCGTCAGCCACGCCAGCGGCGCCAAGGGCGACGTCACCGGAAACCGGACCGGGCTGCACAGCGTGATGACCGTACGCACCCGGTCGGGATAACGCCGGGCCAGATCGCGCGCCAATACGCCGCCGAGACTGACGCCGATCAGACTGATTTTGTCATTGGCCGACAGTACCAATAGCCGGTTTTCCAGCCGCCGCATCAAGGCGGGCATCGGGCCGGGATTGTACCAGAGCCCAGCAGTGTGCGGCTGGTAGCCTTGGCGCGAAAGATAGCGTTTCAAGTGCAACAGCGCCCAGTCGCTGCTGGAAAAACCCGGAATCAGCAGCACCGAATGGCCATCGCCGCTGAACGCCGCATCGGTGGCGGGAGCCGGCTGAAGACGCGCAGCGGCGCCGGCGACAAGCTCACGGGCCCAAGATAAAAAGCCGAGCGACGAGCCGGCTGCTGGATAGAGGGCGATCGGGTCTGTCATAATGACATCCTGTTCGCGAACCCTGACCCGATCCTCTGCGGAAGTCCAATGACACGCCTGACACCTTGGCTGTGCGCCGCCTTCAGCGCCGTTGCGATCTATTTCTCCCTGGGCCTTGCCGGCACGGTGGCGCCGGGACCCGGCGTGGTGTGGCTGCTCGCCGTGCTGGCGCCGGTGCCGGTGCTGTGGTTCGCCTTGCGCGCCGATAAAGCGTGGGCGGGGCTGCTGGTGGCATTCGCCGCCTACGCCCTCGGCAGCTGCAACATCCTGCCCGCCTATGCCGCAGTCTTGCCGCCGCCTGTGCTGGCTGAGATCATCCTGGTGCCGGCGCTCGGCTTCGCGCTCGCCGTTATGGCGGCGCGGTTTGTCATGCTGCGGCTGACACCGGTCTCGGCCGTGATCGCCTTCGCGTTTCTGTGGACCGGGTTCGATTATCTATTGTCGCTCGGTCCTAATGGCGCCGCCTCGTCGCCCGCCTATGCCCAGGTGAGCCTGCCGTGGATGATCCAGATCGCCTCGGTCGCCGGACTGTGGGGCATCACCTTTGTCGTCGCCCTTGTTGCCGCCGCGGTGGCAATGTTTGCCGCCACCAAGCAGCGCCAATTCGCATTGCTGGCGGTGGCCGTCCTGGCGCTCAATCTCGGCTATGGCGCGTTCCGTATTGCCACCGCCCCCGCCACCCCGACGCTGACGGTCGGGCTTGCCGCCGATGACCGGTTGGTGCCGCAGCGCTTCAAAGAAGACGAAGCCAGCGCCCTTGGGGTCGTGAAAGCCTATGCCGACGCCGGCCGCACGCTCGCCGCCCAAGGCGCGCATCTGATCGTCTTTCCCGAGCGCGTCGCGGTGATGAAGCCGCAATGGCGCGGCGCCGCCAATGCCGAACTGGAAAATCTCGCCCATGCCGGTGGCACCGCCGTGGTGATGGGCTTCGATCTGCGCGGCACGCCGCGCCAGAATGCGGCGCTCTACTATTTCGCCAACGGCGCCGATCCGGTGCCCTATGCCAAGCGCCACTTGATCCCCGGCCTGGAAGCGGTGTTCGAGCCCGGCCGCAAAAGTTTCATGACCAGCGATTTCACCGGCCTCGCCGTGTGCAAGGATATGGATTTCCCCGCCAGCCTGCGCGACGAAGCGATCCTGGCGCCGACACTCTACGCCGTGCCGGCGTGGGATTTTGGCAAGGACGGCGCCTGGCATGCGCGCCTGGCCATTTTGCGCGGGGTGGAAAACGGCTTTGCGGTGGCGCGCGCCGCCAATAACGGGCTGCTCAGCGTCAGCGACGCCTATGGCCGGGTGATCGCCGCCAAGCCGACCGGCGCCGGCATGGTTACGCTTACCGCCGACGTGGCGCGCGGACCAGGGCGCACACCTTACGCTCAGTTCGGCGACGGGCTGGCCTGGATCGCCCTCGCCATGGCGCTGCTCCTCGTCGGCGTGGCGGTGGCCGCGCCGAAACGGGCGGTGTAAGAGGAGCGCATGACCGAGCCCCTGATTGCCGCCCGCCATCTCTGCCTCGTCGCGGGGCGGCTCACCATTCTCAGCGATGTCTCGGTCGCCATCGCCCCACGCGAGATCGTCACCCTGATCGGCCCCAACGGCTCGGGCAAGACGACGCTGCTGAAAGCGCTGCTCGGACTGACGCGCGTGCAAGGCGACATCGTCCGCCGCCCCGGTCTGAAAATCGGTTATGTGCCGCAGCAATTTGCGCCCGATCCCAGCCTGCCGATGAGCGTGCACCGTTATCTCGATCTGTTCGCCGGACACGACGCCGGATTTGCCGCGCTGCAGCGGGTCGGCATCGCCGAGGCGCACGACCGCCAGCTCGCCAACTTGTCGGGCGGCGAACTTGCCCGTGTTCAGCTTGCCCGCGCGATTGCCTCCAAACCCGATCTGCTGGTGCTCGACGAACCCTTGGCGGGCGTCGATGTCTCCGGCGAGGCGGCGCTCTATCATCTCATCGCCGAACTGCGCGACGAGCTTGGCTGCGCCATCCTTCTGGTCAGCCACGATCTGCATGTGGTGATGCGACGGGCCGACCGTGTCGTCTGCCTCAACCATCACATCTGCTGCGAGGGCGAGGCCCACGCCGTGGCGCAAGATCCCGCCTTCATCGAACTGTTCGGCGACCGCGGCGATCTCACCCTTTATCCTCATCATCACGACCACGCCCATTCGTTGGCCGGCGACACCCTCCATGATCATTGACGCATTCCTGTGGCGCGCCGCACTCGGTGCCGGTCTTCTCGCCGCGGCCTGCGGCCCGATCGGCTGTTTCATCCTGTGGCGGCGGATGGCCTATGTCGGCGAGTCGGTGGCGCATATCGGCCTGCTCGGCGCCGCTCTCGGCCTGCTTCTCGGCGTCAATGCGCTGATCGGCACGATCGCGCTCGCCATCGTCGCCGCCCTGGTGATGGCGCGCGCCCCCGACCGCACCATTCCCGCCGGCACCTATGTCGGCATCGTCGGCCATATCGGTCTGGCGCTGGGCTTCGTGGTGCTGTCGCTGATGGAAACCGTGCGCACCGACCTGCTCGGCTATCTGTTCGGTGACGTGCTGGCGCTGACCAATACCGATCTGATCGCCATCGCTGCGGTCGGCCTGCTCGTGCTGGCGGCGACCGCGCTGATCTGGAAACCGCTGCTCCGCGTTGCCGCCAGCGGGCCGATCGCTGCCGCCGAAGGCTATGCGAGCCCTCTCGCCCAGACCGGATTCCTGATCCTGGTCGCGATCGTGGTGGCATTCGGATTGAAAGTCGTCGGCGCCTTGCTGATCGTGGCGCTGCTGATCATTCCGCCCGCCGCCGCCCGTCCGTTCGCCAAATCCCCGGAAGCGATGGCGATCTGGGCCGCCGTGTTGGGAGCGCTGTCGGCGCCGCTCGGCCTCGCGGCCTCGCTGCTGGGCGATGCCCCGGCCGGACCCTGCATCGTTCTGGCGGCAGGCGGATTGTTTGCGCTGTCGGCGCTCGTCGGCCGGCTTCGCGCGCGCTAGACGGTTTCACCGCTGATCGGAAACGGCGAACCGGTCTTTTCGGTGAAGCGCGCTAACCGATTCACACAATTTTCGCTTCCGCTTCGTGCAAAATGGCGCGATAAATCAATCTCATCGGCGGTCTGCCGCCCGGGGGACTCGATGATATTTCGCGACCGACCGTTTGCCGTTTGGGGGCTGCCGCTGGTGACGCTGATGCTGGCGCTGTTGGTGCTTGGCACCGACGCGGGCGGCCTCGCGACCCGTTTGCGCGGCGTGGCGTTCGATTCGATGGCCGCCGCCCGGCCCCGCCCTTACGAGGACACCGCCGCCAGCGGCCATCCGGTCAAGGTGTTGGAGGCGGATCCTTCCGCCATCGCCCGCTTCGGCGCCTGGCCGTGGCCGCACGCGACGCTCGCCGGCATCGTCGACGCGTTGAAAAACCGCGGCGCCTCCGTGGTGGTGTTGGTCGGCACCATTGACCGGCCCGATACCGCCTCGCCGAGAAATCTCACCGCCCTGGTGCCGCCCGGTCCGAGCTACGACGCCGCCCGCCAGGCGCTGGAACACCTGCCATCGCCCGATACCGCCCTGACCGCCGCCTTTGCCGGGGTCAAGACGGTGACCGGCTTCCATCTTGATGGCGACGAACCTGCCGCCGACGTGGCGCTGAAATCGCAAGTCGCCTGGAACGGCAGCCGCGATCCGCTGCCCCATGTGCCGGCGACGAACCGAGCCGCCGGATCGCTCGACTCGATCCAGCGCGTCAGCGCCGGGATCGGGGCCCTCAATCTTGCCCGCGATGCGGATGGCGTGGTGCGCCGCATGCCGCTGGTGTTCCGCTTCGGCGACAAAGCGTTGCCGAGCCTCGATGCCGAAGTGCTGCGGCTGGCCGAAGACAAGCCCGCGCTCACCGTCAAAAGCGACGACGGCCAGAGCGGCCTGTTCGGCGGACCGCCTGGCGTGGTGGCGGTGGAAACCGCCCGCGGACCGCTGGCGACCACGCCCGACGGCGCCATCTGGCTGGCTTATGCCGGGACCAATTCGGCGCGGATGATTTCCGCGGCGGCGCTGATGGACGGCACCCTGCCGCCCGACGCCGTCCGCAACGCCATCGTTTATATCGGCGCCCCCGATGCGCTGATTCCGACTCCCTTGGGACTGCGTCCGATCGCCGAAGTCCATGCCGAAGCGGCCGAAGACCTGCTCACCGGCATCGTGCTGCGCCGTCCGCCGAGTGCCGAGCAGGCCGAGCTGTTCTGTCTGGTGTTGTTCGGGGCCGGCTGCGTCCTGATGCTCGCCCGGATGGGTGTGCGCTGGGCGGCCGGTCTGGTCGTCCTCATTACCATCGGTGTCGGCTATGTCTCCTGGCGGCTTTACAGCGGCAACCATGTGCTGTTCGACGCCCTCGGCGTGTCGGCCGGCCTGTGGGCGGTGTGGGCGACGGGCGCGGCGGCGCGCACGGTGGAAATTCTCTGGGTCCGCTCTGCCTTGAAGCGCGCCTTCACCGACGTGCTGCCGCCGCGCGTGATCGACCAGATCGCCCGCCGTCCCGAGCCGATGAAACTCGACGGCGAGAGCCGTACCGTTACCTATCTCGCCTGCGGCGTGCGCGGCTTTGCCGAGCTGGCGTCCTCGTTCCGCGGCGATCCGGCCGCCTTTACCCGCCTGATCCAGCGTGTGCTCGAACCCTTGATCAACGAGGCGCTGGCGCATGGCGGGGCGATCGACAAGCTGACCGCCAACGGCTTCACCGCTTTCTGGAACGCCCCGCTCGACGATCCCGAACATGCCGTCCACGCCTGCGAAGCGGCGATGGGCATGATGGAAGCCATCGCCAAAACCAACGAGATCATCACCCACGAGCGGCGCATCGACGGCGTCGCCCTCGATCCGGTGGAAATCGGGGTCGGTGTGTCGACCGGACCGGCGATCGCCGGCGGCTTCAGGGTGCATGGCCGCACCGCCTATTCGGTCAACGGCGACTGCGCCGTGGTCGCCACCGAAGTGCAGCAGCTGTCCGGCCAATACGGCCCCGCCGTGATCGTCACCGAAGACACCCGCAAGGCGGCCGAACGCGGCTTTGCCTTCCTCGAAGTCGATTATATCGAAGTGGAAAACCACGATGGCCCGGTCAAGCTCTACGCCATGCTGGGCAATCCGGTGATGCGGGCGAGCCCGAAATTTCGCGCCCTGGCCACCTTCCACGACCACATCTTCCAGTCGATGCGCGACCAGGAGTGGCACAAGGCGCGCGCCCTGATCGCCCAATGCCGGACGCTGTCGGGCGCCAGCCAGAAGCTGTACGACCTGCACCTCGCCCGCATCGCCTATTTCGAAGCCAACCCGCCCGGTCCCGATTGGGACGGCGCCTTCCGCGCTATTCTCCAATGAACAAAAACTGTTAGCCCGCTTGATTGCGGCGCCGGAAGCGATCGGCTATAGCTGCCGGCCCGGTCTGCACCCGTAGCTCAGCTGGATAGAGTGCTGCCCTCCGAAGGCAGAGGCCACAGGTTCGAATCCTGTCGGGTGCGCCAGATTTTCCTTCACCACCTTGACGCACGCCCTTCCGTTGCCGTGGCGCCCATAATCTTGGTGGCCGCCCTCGGCGGCGATGCCCGCCATTGTCTAAGCTGGCGCATGATCCTCCCAGATAATGCGATGCCCGGCGTGAGATTGGCGTTGAAGGGGCGCGGCGCGGCGCTGATTGCCGGCGTGTTCTGGCTCCTGGCGTTGGCGCTGCAGCTTCCCGGCAATGTGCCTTACGACGGCATTGTCGTCTGGCATGAGGCCGAAACCGCCCGGCTTTACGCCCAGCATCCCGCCGCCCTGGTGTTGATCTGGCGGCTCTGCGACCTCATCGTGCGCGGGCCCGCTCTCTACACCGCCCTGTCACTGGCGACGCTGTGGCTGGCGGCCGGACTGCTGCTCGCCCGTTACCGCCCGCCGATCTGGGCCGCGATCCTCTTCGCCGCCATGTTGCTGCTATGGCCGCCGCTGTTGGCCGGCGCCGGCGTGACGGTGAAGGACGTGTTCGGCGCCCATCTCACCTTGCTCGCCTTCGCCCTCGCCGATGGGCGCGTTCCCGCCCGCTGGTTTGCCGCGCTTGCCGCCGGAACGCTCGCCTTTCTGCTGCGCTATCAGCTTGGGCTGATCCTGCCGGTGCTGGCGTTGCTGTGGTGGCGCGAGCGCGACCACAAGACCGGCGCGGCGGCGCTGGCGGGGATCGCCGTCACCTACGGTCTCGTCACCGCGGCAGTGGCACTGCTGTTCGTTCACACCGGCCCCGGTGACGTCAGCCTGTCGCTGCGCAAAATGGCGATCTTCGACCTCGCCGGCATCGTCGCCCACGATCCGTCCGCGCCATTGACCGGGTTGGCGCAGCGCGGCGTCGAAATTCCCCGCCTCAAACAGGAGATGATCGCGCGCTACACGCCGGTGAGGGTCGACACGCTGTGGCAGACCAAAGACGAAGGCAGCATCACCCCGACGAGTGGCGTCTTCGGGCAGCTTTACAATGTGCCCGACTGGGTGGTGTGGCAGCAATGGCGGGCAGCGGTGGCGGCGCGGCCGGGTGCGTTTCTGGCCCACCGCGGCGCCGCGTTTGCCCGAGTCTTGGGCCTCGGCGACATCTGGCAATGCCGGCCGCTGACCGGGGGAATGTCCTGGCTGCCGCGCCCGGCCGCCGCTGCGGTCGGCGCCCAAACCTACGCCGCCCCGCTGTCGGCCCGGCTGATGACCGTTTTGCCGGTCAGCCTGACGTTTCGCACCCTGCTCTATTGCCTGGTGCTGGTGGTGGTCGTGCTCGCCGGCCCGCGCGAGGCCCTCCTTTTGGCCGCATTCGGCCTTGCCTATGAAGGCAGTTTTTTCCTGCTGCCGCAGGCCTGCGAGGTGCGCTATGGCTATCCGGTGATGCTGGCGGCGGTGGTCGCGGGGGCCATGACCCTGGGGCAGCGGCGGCCATTATCGGTCCCCACGCCTGGGGCGATTGGTATCTGGTTTCTTGGCGGACGAGGGTTATGATGGCAGCGTTGTCATCGCCCGTTTCCCCGCGATTTCCAGAAGCCAGATCACCGTGAAATCAAACTCCCCCGATCGCCCGGACAAACCGGCCAGCATTTACGATGTCGCCAAGCGCGCCGGCGTTTCGATCAAGACGGTGTCGCGCGTCGTCAACCGGCAATCCAATGTCAGCGACGCGACCCGGGAAAAGGTGATGCAGGCGGTGACGGCGCTGTCCTACCGCCCCAACATTTTCGCCCGCGGCCTCGCCAGCGAGCGCTCGTTCCTGATCGGCCTGCTCTACGACAATCCGTCGGCCGGCTATATCGCGGCGATGCAAGTCGGGGTGCTGACGCGCTGCCGCGAAGAGGGCTATCACCTGATTGTCGAATCCCTTGATGCGGCCAATCCCAACATCGGTCGTCAGGTGCATTCGCTGGTGACCGAATCCTCGCTGCACGGCGTCATCCTCACGCCGCCCTTGTGCGATGCCCAACCGGTGATCGACGCCCTCAATCGCGCCAATTGCCCGTTCGTGCGCATCGCCCCGGAAAAGCACCTGCCCGGCGCCTCGGACGTGCGCATCGACGATTTCAAGGCGGCGTATGACATGACCGCCTATCTGCTTGGCCTCGGCCACAAGCGCATCGGCTTCATCAAGGGCCATCCCAATCATGGTGCCGCCCAGGCCCGGTTCGCCGGTTATCGCGCCGCGCTCGAACATGCCGGCATTCCGCTGACCGAGGAATTGTGCGTCCAGGGCTTTTTCTCCTATCAGTCGGGCCTGGAAGCGGGCGAAAAGCTGCTGTCGCTGAAAAACCCGCCGAGCGCGATTTTCGCCGGCAACGACGACATGGCCGCCGCCGTGCTGGCCTGCTCGCAGCGCTTCAATCTGAAAATCCCGCAGCAGCTGTCGGTCGCCGGGTTCGACGATTCGCTGGTGGCGCAAGTGGTGTCACCGCGCCTGACCACCTGCCGCCAGCCGATCCGCGAGATGGCCGAGGCTGCGGTCTCGATGCTGATCCAGCGCGGCGCCACCGACACGCCGGTGGAACGCCAACTCGACCACGAACTGGTGGTGCGCGAATCCACAGTGCCGCCCCAAGGCGTCGATTGAGACCGGTCCCATATCGAGTCGCTGCCGCCAAGCACTTGCGGAGACGGTTCTTTCTTAGATTTCAGGAAAGCGCTGTCAAAATTCCTGGTAAGCGCACTCCGTTTGCGCTATAGTGTCCGCACTGTCCTCAGCCGATCGGCTGAGTCTCCTTTGTGAGTGCTGGTCACTCCTCCCTGGACTTGGGCGGCCCGAGCGCCGCCCTTTTCTTTTGTCCAGAGAACTTCAGGCGCTCATCGCCACCCAGGCCGCCGCCAGCGCCTCGAGCCCGGCGCCATCCTCGGCATCGAACCGGCCGAGCCGCGGGCTGTCGAGATCGAGCACTCCCATGACGACGCCCGCCCGGATCAACGGCACAACGATTTCCGAATTGGAGGCGCTATCGCAGGCGATGTGGCCTTCGAAGGCGTGCACGTCGGGCACGATCAGCGTCTTTTTCGCTGCCGCCGCGCTGCCGCAGACGCCTTGGCCCAGCGCAATGCGCACACAGGCGGGCTTGCCCTGGAACGGGCCCAGCAGCAGTTCGCCATCCTTGAGCAAATAGAACCCGGCCCAGTTGAGATCGGCGAGACCGTACCAGATCAGCGCCGACAGATTGGCGGCGTTGGCGATCGGGTCCGAGATGCCGGTCATCAGGCCTTGGGCCTGCAACAGAAGGTCGTGGTAGAGCGCTTGTTTTGTGTCCGTCATGTCCCGCGTCGCTGTCACGGCGCGTCGCGTTTCACATGCACGACGGCCCATTGATCCGCATAAATCCGATGCCATCCGGCGACACCGTCCATCGTCTTGGCGGCATCGGGCTTCAGGATCGTCCAGCGGACGTGGTAGCGCGCCAGCGTCGCGGCGAGCAAGGCGGGATCGCTGGCGCTGCGGCGGAATGCGGAGGCATAGATCGGGCGGCCGTCGATGAAGGGCTTGACCTCGCGGAAAATGAGAAAGCCGCCGAAATCGCGGTCATTCAGCACCGGCTGATGGCGCAGCGCGGCCGGCACGGCGGCGAGCGCGGATTGCGGCGTGAACGCATCGTCGCCGCGGTGCAAGGGCAGCATCAGGCGCACGCCCGTCGCCCCCAGCACCAGCACCACCAGGGCAGCGAGCGGGCGCCAGGCGAACGACAGTGGCGCGTCGCTGCGGGGACCGGCGGCCAGCAGCGGTGCGGCAGCGGCAAACATCAGCCGCACTGGGGCGTGCATCAGTGCGACGGCAAAGAGTACGGCCACCAAAGCGGCGCGCAGCGGCTGGCGCGGCAGCAGCATCGCCACCGCCGGCAAGCCGACGATCAGCGGCACCAGGCTTTCCACCGGGCCGGGGGTCACCAGCGTCCGGATCGCGTGCGCCAGACCGAACACGCCGGTCGGGGTCACGAGGCATAAAACGAGCGCGAAGCCGGCAAACACCGCCCAGGCGCGGGCGGTCGCCAGCCGGTTCTCGCGCGCCGCGAGGATTTGTTCCGCCGCCATCACGACTACCAGCCCCAAACCGATGACGAAGGTAGCTGACAGGTTCGCCCATACCAGCATCACCGGCAGCAGCTTCATCGGCGGCTCTTTGGCCTCGCTCAAGACTCCGGTCCAGGCGATCAGACACGGCAGCGCCAACAGGAACGGCAGCGCCTGCACCGTCCCGGCTCCGGCAACCAAGGCGAGCCCCAGCCAGATCGCGGTCACAGCCGCCCGCCGGCCGCGCGCCAGGAACAGCGCCAAGAGCCCCACACTGGCGGCGGCGGCCGCGGCAGCAAGCGCCAGAACCGCGCTCCAGCCGGTGGTGACATAGGCCCCGGCCAGCGCCAGTTCGGCGAGCCAGTCCTGGTTGGTCCAGGTATCCCCGGCATGGGTGTAGGAGAACAGGTTGATGCGCAGGATCTGCTGGTTGTCCATCATCCAGCGCCCGGCCGCGATATGCCAGTAAAGGTCGCCCCCGGCGAGCACGGCGGGCACCATCACCACGGCGGCAAACACCGCCGCAGCCGCCCCCAAGGCCCACAGCCCGGCGTCGATGCGAGAAGAAGACGGCGTCACGAAGCGCCCCCGATGTGGCAGGTGTGCCTACGCGCCGGGCAAGGGTGAATCAAGCCAGGGTTATCAGGGCTTCTGTTTGAGCAGGTCGCGGATTTCCCGCAGCAGCACGACGTCTTCGGTCGGAGCGGTGGGCGCGGCCGGCTTGGCGAACAGCCGGTTGACCGAGCGCACGATCAGGAACAGCACGAAGGCGACGATCAGGAAACTGATCAGGGCATTGAGGAAAATGCCAACATTGAGGGTGACCGCGCCGGCCTTGGCGGCATCCGCCAAGGTGGCAAAGTGGCCGCCCTTCAAGACGATGAAAATATTGGTGAAATCGAGCCCGCCAGTGATCAGGCCCAGAGGCGGGGTGATGATGTCCTTGACCAGCGAGTTGACGATCGAGGTGAAGGCGGCGCCGACGATCACACCGACGGCGAGATCGACGACATTGCCGCGGAGGGCGAAGGCGCGAAATTCCTTGAACATGGAGCGTTCCCAATAAGCAGTCGCGAATGGTGCCGGCTCTCCACCCGTGCTGCAAGAGATTTCGGCCCACCCAATCGCGCCTCGGTGGTGCGGGCGCCACCACACCCCTAAATGGTTAAGCCCTTGTCGAAGCGACCGCGCCCGCCGGGACGTTAAGACTCGGCCAATGCGGGCGAAATCGGCGCTGGTCTTGCGTTCCGGCGCTTGATTCGTATAAGACGCCCCCTCTTTCCGAGCCGACCGGCGTAAAGGGCATGCCGTGGCGGCTCCGAATGGAAACCGGGACGATCGTCCCAAGGAGACCGAAATGCCCAAAATGAAGACCAAATCGGGCGCCAAAAAGCGCTTCAAATTCACGGCGAAAGGCAAGGTCAAGACCGGCCAGGCCGGCAAACGCCACCGTTTGATTTCCAACACGCCGGAACGCACCCGCACCCTGCGCGGCACCTCGGTTCTGTCGTCGTCTGAAACCCAGCGCGTCAAGCGTTGGATGCCGTATGGCGGAGGAGTCTGATCCATGTCTCGTGCCCCTCGCGCCGTACCCAGCCGTCTGCGCCGCAAGCGCGTTTTCAAGGCCGCCAAAGGCTTCTATGGCCGCCGCAAGAACACCATCACGGTCGCCAACGCCGCCGTCGATCGTTCGCTGCAGCACAACTACATCGGCCGCAAGCTCAGGAAGCGGAATTTCCGCGCCCTCTGGATCCAGCGCATCAACGCCGCGGTCCGTGAATTCGGCCTGACCTATTCGCAGTTTATCGCCTTGCTCGCCAAGGCGGAGATCGTCGTCGACCGCAAGGTCCTGGCCGAACTCGCCGTGTCCGAGCCCGCCGCGTTCAAGGCTCTGGTGGACCAGGCGAAGGCCGCCTAAATTCCATTTCTGGAACCAAAGAACCCGGCAGAGCCATGTCGCTTTGCCGGGTTTTTTCGTTTGGTCGAAAAGCGTTCTTGGCAATCAGGGATCAGCGTGATCAAACGGATTCGAAGGGATACGACATGACCGATATCACCGCCCTCGAACGGGACATCCTTGCCAGCATTGCCAGCGCTGCCGATGAAGCGGCGCTGGACGCGGTGCGCGTTGCCGCCCTCGGCAAGAAGGGCACCATTTCTGATCTTCTGAAATCGCTCGGCGCCATGAGCGCGGACGAGAAGAAGCTCAACGGTCCCGCCTTCAACGGCGTGCGCGATCGCATCCAGAAGGCGATCGCCGCCAAGAAGATCGACCTCGAGGATGCAGCCCTCAATGCCCGCCTGGTGGCGGAGCGCGTCGACATCACCTTGCCGGTGCGCCCGGAATCGACCGGCTCGATCCATCCGGTTTCGCAGGTGTTCGACGAAGTGGTGGCGATCTTCGCCGATCTCGGCTTTGCCGTCGCCGAAGGCCCCGACGTCGAATTCGACGACTACAATTTCACCAAGCTCAACATCCCGCCCGATCATCCGGCGCGCCAGATGCACGACACGTTCTATGTGGCGAAGCAGGCCGACGGTTCGCAGCATGTGCTCCGGACCCACACCTCGCCGGTGCAGGTCCGCACTATGCTGGCGAGCAAACCGCCGATCCGCATCATCTCGCCGGGCCGCACCTATCGCGTCGACTCGGATGCCACCCATTCGCCGATGTTCCATCAGTACGAAGGCCTGGTGATCGACGAGGTGACCCATCTCGGCCATCTCAAATGGGTGCTGGAGGAATTCTACAAGGCGTTCTTCGAAGTCGAGAAGGTCGAGCTCCGCGCCCGCCCCAGCTATTTCCCTTTCACTGAGCCGAGTCTGGAATGGGATATCCGCTGCGATCGTTCCGGCGGCCAGATCAAGTTCGGCACCGGCAGCGACTGGCTGGAAGTCGCCGGCTCGGGCATGGTCAATCCGCGGGTGCTGGAAAACTGCGGCATCGATAGTTCGAAATACCAGGGCTACGCCTTCGGCGGCGGCATCGACCGTCTCGCCATGCTGAAATACGGCATTCCCGACATCCGCTCGTTCTTCGAATCCGATTTGCGCTGGCTGAGGGCCTATGGCTTCGCCGCGCTCGATCTGCCGACCCTGGATGGAGGGCTTTCCCGATGAAATTCCCGCTTTCCTGGTTGAAAGATCATCTCGACACCGAGGCCGACGTTCAAACCATTGCCGACAAGCTGACCGCCATTGGCCTCGAAGTCGAAGCTGTGGAAGACGCCGGCGCCCGGGTGAAGGATTTCGTCGTCGGCTACGTCATCACCGCCGACAAGCATCCCAACGCCGATCGCCTGCACCTGTGTTCGGTGGACGCCGGCGGCAAGGAGCCCGTACAAGTCGTTTGCGGCGCTCCCAATGCGCGGGCCGGCATCAAGGTGGTGTTTGCGCGGCCCGGCACGGTGATTCCGGTGTCCGGCGAAGCGCTGAAGATCGGCACCATTCGCGGCGTCGAATCCCGCGGCATGATGTGTTCGGGGCGCGAGCTGCTCATTTCCGACGATCACGACGGCATCATCGAACTTGCCGCCGATGCCGAAATCGGTGCCCCCGCGGCGACCGCGCTCGGCCTCACCGATCCGGTGATCGATATTTCCATTACGCCGAACCGCGGCGACTGCACCAGCGTCTGGGGCGTAGCGCGCGATCTCGCTGCGGCCGGGCTCGGCAAACTGAGGACGCCCGCGGTGGAAACGGTGAAGGGCAAATTCCCCTCGCCGAAAACCATAGCGCTCAATTTCGCCGGCAAGCCGGCTTGCCCGCTGTTCGCCGGACGCTTCATCAAAGGCGTGAAAAACGGTCCCTCGCCGGAGTGGGTGCAAGAGCGGCTGAAGGCGATCGGTCTGAGGCCGATCAGTGCATTGGTGGATGTCACCAATCTGATCAGCCACGACCGCGGCCGGCCGCTGCATGTCTTCGATGCCGACAAGCTGACCGGCAACATGCAGGCCCGGCTTGCCAAGGCCGGCGAAACCCTCGTCGCGCTCGACGGCAAGACCTACGTGCTCGATACCGAGATGTGCGTCATCGCCGACGACGTCGCGGCGCGCGGCATTGGTGGCGTGATGGGCGGCGAAGACACCGGCTGCACCGAGGCGACCACCAATGTGTTCGTGGAGTCCGCCTGGTTCGAGCCGGTCAGCGTTGCCGCCACGGGCAGGAAGCTGCAGCTCAATTCCGACGCGCGCTATCGCTTCGAGCGCGGCGTCGATCCCGAATTCGTCGTGCCCGGTTTGGAACTGGCGACCCGGCTGATCCTCGACTGGTGCGGTGGCGAGGCGTCCGATGTGGTGGTGGCCGGGTCGGTGCCGTCCTGGCGGCGCGAAATCGCGTTCACGCCGGAAAAGGTGGAACGCATCGGCGGTCTCAAGGTCGAGAACGACCGCATTGTCGAAATCCTCAATTATCTCGGCTTTGCCGTGCGCGAAGACGGTGACGCCTGGAAAGTCGCCCCGCCGTCGTGGCGCAGCGATGTCGATGGCGCCGCCGATTTAGTGGAAGAAGTCGTGCGCATCTACGGCCTCGAGCATGTGCCGTCGGCACCGATGAGCCGGCCCAACGCCATCGCCCGTCCGGTGCTGACGTCGTCGCAAAAGCGTCGCCGCCTCATTCGCCGGGTACTGGCGTCGCGCGGCTTCAACGAAGCGGTGACCTATTCCTTCATTCCGCGCGCCCATGCGGCGCTGTTCGGTGGTGGCGACGAAATCCGCCAGATCGCCAATCCGATTGCCGCCGAGATGGATGCGCTGCGTCCCTCGCCGCTGCCGTCCCTGCTGGCGGCCGCCCAACGCAATCAGTCCCGCGGCTTCCTCGACTTCAATTTGTTTGAGATCGGCGCCGCGTTCCAGTCGGGCTTGCCCGGCGGCCAGCAGACGGTCGCTGCCGGCATCCGGATCGGCGCCGGGGTGCGCACCTGGACCAAAGCCAGCCACCCCGCCGACGCTTTCGACGTCAAGGCCGACGTGCTGGCGACGCTGGAAGCGGCGATGGGCGCGGCAATGTCCGCCCCGATCAGGGCGGCAGCGCCCGGCTGGTATCATCCGGGCCGCTCCGGCACCCTGGCGCTCGGCCCGAAGGTGCTGGCGGTGTTCGGCGAACTGCATCCGAAAATCGTCGCCGCCTTCGACCTCACCGGCCCGGTGGCAGCGTTCGAGCTGGTCCTCGACGCCATTCCGGAATCGAAGCCGAAGAAAACCAGCTTTGCCGCTTCGCCCTATCAGGCGGTGGAGCGCGATTTCGCGTTTGTCGTCAATGCCAACGTTTCCGCCGATGAAATCGTCAAGGCCGCCAAGACGGCCGAGCGCGTTCTGATCGAGACGGTGACGGTGTTCGACCTTTACGAAGGCAAAGGCGTTCCCGAAGGCAAGAAGTCGCTCGCCATCACGGTGCGGCTGCAGCCCAAGGACAAGACCCTGACCGACACCGAGATCGAAGCCGTTGGCCAGAAGATCGTCGCCGCCGTCGCCAAAGCCACCGGCGGCACCCTGCGGGCCTAGACCAAACCTGTCATAATGGCGCATCGGATTTGCCTTATTTCCGGTGCGCCATGACTTATCGCCAAGCCCTGTCGTTCGTCGTCGCCTTCGGCATCGTCAGCCTGTTCGCCGACATGTCGTATGAAGGCATGCGCGGCATTGCCGGGCCGTTCCTTGCCAGCCTTGGCGCCAGCGGCCTTGCCGTCGGGCTGATTGCCGGTAGCGGCGAACTCGCCGGCTATCTGCTGCGCCTGTTCTCCGGCCGCTTGGCCGATTCGACCCGGGCCTATTGGCCGATCACGTTGACCGGCTATGTCGTGCAGATGGCGGCAGTGCCGATGATGGCGCTGGCGGGCAATTGGTGGGTTGCCGCCGCGCTGATCATCGTCGAACGGGCCGGCAAAGCGATCCGCAATCCCGCCCGCGATGCCATGCTGTCGCGCGCCGGCGAAACCATCGGCCATGGCTGGGCCTTCGGTCTGCACGAGGCGCTCGATCAGGCTGGTGCCGTGGCCGGACCGCTGATCGCCGCCGGGGTGCTGGCGCGGCATGGCGATTACCGCACCGCTTTTGCCTGGCTGGTCATTCCCTCGCTGACCACGGTGGCGCTGGTCGTTGCCGTGCGCCTCAAGCATGGCGCTCTCGGACAGATCGAACGCCCGCACGATGCGCCACCGAGCCACGCCTTGCCGCGCGCCTTCTGGTTCTATGCGACGGCGAGCGCGCTGATCGCGTTCGGTTTTGCCGATTTCACCTTGATGTCGTTTCACTTCGGCAAAACCGGCGTTCTCGGCGGCGAGGATATCGCCCTCGTCTATGCTGCTGCCATGCTTTCCGACGGTGCCGCCTCGTTGCTCTTCGGCCGCTGGTTCGATCGCGCCGGCCTCAAGGTCGTTTATGGCGGCATCCTGATCGGGCTCTTGGTGGCGCCGCTCGCCTTCTTCGGCGGCTGGTGGGGCGCCCTCATGGCGAAGCTGGCGTGGGGTGCGGCGCTCGGCGTCCATGAAGCGGTGATGAGCGCCGGGGTCGCCTCGCTGGTGCCGTTGCATGCGCGGGCCCGCGCTTATGGAATTTTCACCGCGCTGTTTGGCGCCGCCTGGTTTGCCGGCAGTGCGGTGTTGGGCGCGCTCTATGATGTCTCGCTGGCCGGCCTCGTCGCGCTGGCAACAGCCGCGCAACTCGCCGCGATGATCCCCTTGTGGACCGCTATTTCGGCTCAGCCAGCCAGAACGTCATGATGTCGGGTGAGCCGATGAAGCATTCCCCGGTCAACCGATGGGCGCGGATCATGCCGAGCAGCGCGTCGGCTTGCGCCCGGAACGGCCCGAGTTCAACCAGCGTGGTGGCGCCGTCGACGACGTTCCAGGAATTGTTCGAACGTACGACGTGCGCCGTGGTGGCGTGGAACGAAAGACAATAGACCCCGCCCATGCGGTCGCTGCCGAAGCCCTGCTGCGTGCGCCAATACGGTTTCCACTCGCCGCCGGCGCGACAAAGCCGGTCGAAGCGATAATGATGGAACGCCGCTTCGGCGAGCTGGGCCGCGGCCGCGTCCTTGGCGGTCGTAACCAGTGTCTTGCCGCCCGCTTTCACCACCCAATTGCCGCCTTCCTGAACGGCACGAACCGCCGTCGACCCGATGACGGTGCAGTCTTCCTGCGGGGGCGGAGCCAAGCCGCTGCGGGCGCCGCCGCCCCAGCCGGTCTGCAGTCCCGGCTCGGCCTGCCAGGTCGGACCGATCGGACCGACCCAGGTGGTGGGCTTGAGCATCCCGCCCGAGACGAAATCACGGCGATCGGAATTGTCGTCGAAGATGGTGGCCATTTCGAACTGAAGCTGGCCGTCCGGGCCTTTCTTGAACGTCACCTGGCGGTGGGCATAGCCGTAGTGAAAAGTGGCGATGATTACCGCGACGTCGTTCGACTGCGGTCCGGCGTAATAGACCTTGCCCTGGACGAGGCCCCAGTCGCATTCCATCGGATGGCAATCGCCATAGGCGCGCACGTCGACCCGATTGCCGCCATTGGGACTGATGGCGACATGCATCAACCCCGAAGCCTTCCAATCGGGATTTTTCCAATTGCCGAGAAAGGCATCGGCCTCGGCATGGGCGGCGCCCGTCGCCAGGACGAGCGCCAGGGCGGCGGCTTTCCACATGACCTTCTATCGCGCCAGCCAGTACGAGGTCGCCAGATCGCTGCGGTCGTAATAGCACTGGTGCGACAGGGCGAGGGCTTTGATCATCGTGGCGGCCTGGGTGGCGCCGTCATGGTCACTGCCGTAGTTGAAAATTTCGTGGCTGGCATCGGCCACCTTCCAATCATCGTCGCGATGGACCGCTGCGACCTGTTCGGGATGGATGTCGATGCAATCCTGACCTGGCATCGGCTGGTTCGGCACCTCGCCGGCGGTGCGGAAGAAGGTCATGTTGGTGGCACCGCGGCCGATGTGGCAGACCTCATTAAACCGGTAAAAGGCGATCACCCGCTGACCCTGGTCGGCGGCGACGCGATAGGGGCCAAAACCCTGCACCACATGCAGGAAGTCGCGCACGTTCCAATTGCCGTTGTTGTTGACGAGATAGACGTGGGCGGTGTCGATCGAAAAACAGTCGTCGACCGGGGGCGCCGTGGAGGCGGCCACCGGCATCGAATTGTCGTCCGCCACCGGTCCGGTCTGGGTCGCCGGCGTGGCCGGCTTGGATTCGAACCACGACAGCGGATTGAGCACGGTGATGCCGGAACCGGCGACGGGAGCAGCCGCTTGCGGAACCTGCTGCGGGGCCGCAGCGGTTTGAGCGGCGGCCGGCGGGACGGGGGCTGCCTGCGGCGGTGCGGCGGCAAGCTGGGCGCCGGCGGGAACGAGCTGGCCGGCGGTTTCGTAATCGTGGCGGCTGGAGCCGTCGGTGAACTCCGTCACCATGTCGAAGCGCAGAACGTTACCGGGCAGGCGATGCAGGGTAATGTGTCGCAGTGCAAAGCCAAGGTTGAAATCGGCGGCCAAGCTGCGGATCGCCTCGGAGGTCGGCCCGTCGGAACGGATCCGCGCCGGCAGCGCGCCCCAGTTGCAGACCCGGGCCTCGCAGCGGCCGAACACCTGGATGCGCACTGGCCCCGAGCCCACGGCAGTCACCACGATATGGTCGATGTCGCTGCCGGCCGGTCCGGTCCAGGTGCCGGTGAAGGCCTCCGCCGCCGACTTGCCGCTGACCAGGTCGCCGAGGACGCTGCCGACATCGGCCGCCGCCCCGACCGGCAACAGCAATGCGGCCGCCAACAGCCCCAAAACGATGCGTTTCATGGTTCCCCTCCCGGACAGCGGCGCAAAGCGCCGAATGGGCGCCGAACTTAACCCTTTTTGGCCGGCCTCGACAGGGTGGAGCGTCGCAGCTATGAAGCCGCCCAGGGCCTCGGGCAGCAAAGCTTTGGGCCAAACCATGAGTTTCAATGACCGACCTCAAGCACATCCGCAATTTCTCCATCGTGGCCCATATCGACCACGGCAAGTCGACGCTGGCCGACCGGCTGATCCAGTTCACCGGCGGGCTCACCACCCGCGAGATGAAGGATCAGGTGCTCGACAACATGGAGATCGAGCGCGAGCGCGGCATCACCATCAAGGCCCAGACCGTCCGCCTCGACTACAAGGCCAAGGACGGCGAGACCTACACCCTCAATCTGATGGACACGCCCGGCCACGTCGACTTTGCCTATGAGGTCAGCCGCTGCCTCGCCGCCTGCGAAGGAGCGCTGCTGGTGGTCGACGCCAGCCAAGGGGTGGAAGCCCAGACCCTCGCCAATGTTTATCAGGCGATCGATGCCGGCCTCGAAATCGTGCCGGTGCTCAACAAGATCGACCTGCCCGCCGCCGAGCCCGACCGCATCAAGCAGCAGATCGAGGACGTCATCGGCATCGACGCCTCCGACGCCATCGCGATTTCGGCCAAGACCGGGATCAACATCGAGGCGGTGCTGGAAGGCGTCGTCACCCGCCTGCCGCCGCCCAAAGGCCGGGCCGAAGCGCCGCTGAAAGCGCTGCTGATCGATTCCTGGTACGACGCCTATCTCGGGGTCATCGTTCTGGTCCGCATCGTCGACGGCGAGCTGAAGAAGGGCCAGAAGATTCGCATGATGGCCTCGGGCGCCGCCTATCAGGTCGAGCGCGTCGGCTATTTCACCCCCAAGCAGGTGCTGATCGACAGTCTCGGTCCGGGCGAAGTCGGATTCATCACCGCCCAGATCAAGGAAGTCGCCGAAACCCATGTCGGCGACACCATCACCGATGACCGCAAACCCGCCGACGAGGCCCTGCCCGGCTTCAAGGCGGCGCAACAGGTGGTGTTCTGCGGCCTGTTCCCGGTCGATGCTGCCCAGTTCGAGGATTTGCGCAATGCGCTCGCCCGGCTGCATCTCAATGACGCCAGCTTCACCTATGAGATGGAAACCAGCGCCGCCCTCGGCTTCGGCTTCCGCTGCGGCTTCCTCGGCCTGCTGCATCTCGAAATCATCCAGGAGCGGCTGGAGCGCGAGTTCAATCTCGAGCTGATCGCCACCGCGCCGAGCGTCATCTATCGCATTCACATGACCGACGGCGACGTCATCGAGCTGCACAATCCCGCCGACATGCCCGAGGTCACCAAGATTGAAAAGATCGAGGAGCCGTGGATTCGCGCCACCGTGATGGTACCCGATGATTATCTCGGCGCCGTGCTCAAGCTCTGCCAGGACCGCCGCGGCGAGCAGATCGAGCTGACCTACGCCGGCAACCGCGCCATGGTGATCTACCGCCTGCCGCTGAATGAAGTGGTGTTCGACTTCTACGACCGGCTGAAGTCGGTTTCCCGCGGCTATGCCAGCTTCGATTATCATTTGGAAGGCTATCACGAGGGCGATCTCGTCAAGATGAGCATTCTCGTCAACGACGAGGCGGTGGATGCCTTGTCGATGATCGTCAACCGTCAGCGCGCGGAATCGCGCGGCCGCGGCATGTGCGAAAAACTGAAGGATCTGATCCCGCGCCATTTGTTCAAGATTCCGATCCAGGCGGCGATCGGCGGCAAGGTCATCGCCCGCGAAACCATTTCGGCCCTGCGCAAGGACGTGACCGCCAAGTGCTACGGCGGCGACATCACCCGCAAGCGCAAGCTCCTCGACAAGCAGAAAGAGGGCAAGAAGAAGATGCGCCAGTTCGGCAAGGTCGACATCCCGCAGGAAGCCTTCATCGCGGCGCTGAAGATGGATCAGGATTAGCGCTCGCTTTCGGCATCGGTTTGCAGCTGTTCAACGGAGGTTTGTATGTCCGAAGACCATTTTGGCCCGGCGACCCCGGTGTTGCGCGTCTCTGATATCGAAGCGGCCATCGACTATTATGCGACCCGGCTCGGCTTCACGCTGCAATGGCGCTCCTCGATTTTCGCCAATGTCACGCGCGGCAATTGCCAGATTTTCCTCGCCCAGGGCGACCAGGGCGGCGGCCGCGCCTGGACCTGGATCGGCGTGCCCGACGTGGAAGCGCTGTACCGCGAATATGCCGGCAAGGGCGCCACCATCCGCAACCCTCCGACCAATTACGAATGGGCGCTGGAGATGCAGGTGGAAGACCTCGACGGCAATGTCTTGCGCATCGGCTCCGATGCCAATCCGGATCGTCCAGTCGGCGACTGGCTGGATGATTCCGGCCGGCGCTGGCAGTTCGTCCAGGGCGGCTGGCGCCTGATGCCGTAATGGTCCCTGCTTGGCCGGCGGGTCAATGTGAGCACGACGTCAAGCACTCATGTTATGCCGCCCATCTCTTCGGCAGTTTCCTGATCTCTTCGCCTTTCTCCTGCTCGGCCTGCCGTAGCTCGTACAGCTTCTGTAGATTCAGCCAGAACTCGGCGCTCATGCCGAACCAGTGGCCGAGGCGCAGGGCGGTGTCGGCGGAGATGGCGCGCTGGCCGTTCAAGATCGAGGTGATGCGATTGGTCGGCACGGCGATCTGGCGCGCGAACTCGGCTGCCGACAATCCGGTTTCCTCCAGCGCTTCGGCCAGATGCTTACCGGGATGAATGGGGGACCGTGCCATAACGTACCTCAATGGTAATCGACGATTTCAACCTTGCCCGGACCGCCGACGCCCCACACAAAGCAAATTCGCCACTGGTCGTTGATCCTGACACTGTGTTGGCCTTTGCGATCGCCGCTCAATTTCTCCAGATGATGACCAGGAAAGGCCGCGATGTCCGTCAGGCTTGTCGCCATGTCGAGCCGGTCCAACACCATTTCGGCCTTGCGCCGGAACGGCTCGAACGCCTTGACCCGCTCCCCGTGCGCGAACCGTTCGGTCCGAGCGTCCCCGTAGCCCTGGATCATGGCACACAGGCTAGACGGATTTATGCGTTACGTCAAGCGTAACAATTTGCCTGCGTTGGTCCGTCAATATCTGACGCGCAAATCATCCCCATTTGCGCTAAACTCCCGCCCGGTTCGGCTGGGGGGTTGTCATGTCGGATGAGGGTTCGCGCAGCGCGGTGTTTGCGACACGGTTGATGGTGGGCTTGGCGCAAGGTCTGCTCCTCTACCTTCTTTATCTCGCCTTCGACGACAAGGTCTGGCCCGCCACCGACGGGCTGCTGTTCGCGCCCCTCGTTGCGGTGTTTTTGTATGTGCCGCTGCTGGTCATCCAGGCGCTCGGCACGGTCCGGCGGCGCACGCTGCTCGCATGGACGCTGGCCGCCACGCTTGTGACCGCCTTCTTCGCCGGTTACGACATCTGGCACGGCTGGCCGACCGAACCGCAATGGTCGAACGGCAGCACCTATGAGGCGCCGCGTCTGATCGCCGGCGGCGCCACCATGTTCCTCACCGCGGTGTTCCTGTTCATCGCCCAGGCGCTGGTAGTCGCCGGCGACAGCGACCGCAAAGTCATCGCCGCCTATCCCAGCCATTTCGATGTCGCCTGGAAACAGGGCCTGCAGATCGCCCTCGCCGCCGTCTTCGTCGGCATTTTCTGGGCGCTTCTCTTCCTCGGCGCGGCACTGTTCAAGCTGATCAATCTCGACTTCCTGCAGAAGCTGATCGAGCACCGCTGGTTCGCCATTCCCGCCACCACGCTCGCCGTCGCCGCCGCCTTCCACATCACCGACGGCCGCAGCGCGCTGGTGCGCGGTGCCCGCACCCTGGTGCTGGCCTTGTTTTCGTGGCTGTTGCCGCTCCTCACCCTGATCGCCGCCGGCTTCCTGGTGGCGCTGTTCTTCACCGGACTCGAGCCGTTGTGGAACACGCGCATGGCGACGTCGCTGCTGCTGGTGGCGTCGGCGTGGCTGGTGATGCTGATCAATGCCACGTATCAGGATGGCGACAAGGAGCGCGAGCCGGTGGTGGTGCTGAAGGTCGCCGCCAGCGTCGGTGGTCTGCTCCTGATCCCGATCGTGGCACTCGCCGCCTATGCGGTGTACCTGCGCGTGGCGCAATACGGCTGGAGCGGCGAGCGCATTACCGCGGTGGCCTCGGTGGTGATCGCCACCGCCTATGCCATCGGCTACGCCATCGCGGCGCTGTGGCAGTCGGCGTGGTTCAAGCCGCTCGAGCGGTGGAATTTCTGGGCGGCCTTGCTGGTGCTCGGCGTGATCGCGGCGCTGCTGTCGCCGCTCGCCGATCCGGCCCGCATTGCGGTCGCGAGCCAGGTGGCGCGACTCGAGTCCGGCAAGATCGCCGCCGACAAATTCGATTTCTACTATCTCCACCGCGACGGCGGCCGCTTTGGCAAGGCGGCGCTGGAACGGCTGGTGCGTTCGAAAAATTCCACCATCGCTGCGGCCGCCAAGGATGCGCTAGAAAGGCGCTATACCTATGCCGCCCCGGTCGCGGTCGACAACAGTCCCAAAGCGATCGAAAAGCACATCACGATGCTGACGCCCGGCGCCAAGCTGCCGGCATCCTTCCTCGCGCAGACCAGGACCGGTTTCGGCGTCCACCCCTGCCTGACCGGCGAGTTCACGGATCGCTGGACCTGCAAGGCGCTGATCAAGAACCTCGACGGCAGCGGCGATGCGATCATCTTGATCTACGGCTCCGAGCAACCCGGCCGCTTCACGCAGATTTCCATTTATCGCCAGGATGCCGGTACTTGGCGCGAGATCGGCTCGCTCAACAAGGTGCTGTGCGCCAAGGATTACGAAGCACTTCTCGCCGGGCAGGTCACCGCGGTGGTGCCGGTCGAGCGCGATCTCGTGCTCAATGGGCGGCGCTGGGTGGTGGCGCCGCCCGACGAGCCGGCGACGTGTCCCTGAGGCTCAGCGGCAGTCGCCGTAGAGCGTCATGATGTGATGCTGATAATCGAGCAGCATCTTCAGCCCCATCGCCGCGAAGACGCGGTTGCCAACGTTGGCGGCGCGCCCGTCCGGGGTGGAGCCGCGCAGCGTCACCGTCTGGCCGGCCGGTAGGGAAAACGGCCCGAAGCCTACCGCGGCGGCGAGCACGAAGGTTTTCGCCGTGCCATTGCCGCGCCCGCCGGTGAAAGAGACCTCGCCCTTTTCCGACAGCTTGTCTTTTAACCCCGGCAGATCGAGCGCTTTCTGAAACAGCGAAATGCCGCCCGACGAGCCGGTGTCGAGACTGATGGTGCCGGTGGCGTCGCCGAAACGGAATCCGGGCAGCGCCGGGATGTTCTCTTCGGGGAAAAACGTCAGCGGCAGGCTGTGATGCTTGCGGCAGGTCTTCACCGCCTCGAGCGCATCACCGGGCCTGTCGAGAAGAGTGAACCGCGTTTTGGGATAGTCGATCAGCACCACCCGGCCGTTGAGAAAACTGTAGCCGAGGACACCATCGAGCGGGCGGCCGTAGCGGGCCGACAAGGCGCTCATGTCGAAGGCGAGCGCGTCGACGGCGGGAAAATCGCGACCGGCGATCGCAAGCCCTTCGAGCCGTGCCGGAAAGACCGTCGATTGCTTGGCATCGCCGGCGCCCGAGGCTTCGCCGCCGGACCCTTGGTCGAGCGTGAGGCCGAGCGCTTTGGCCCGCGTCAAATCGATCACCGACGGATCGACCCCGGTGTCGAGGATCATATAGAGCGCAGTGTCGTGGACGCGGACCTCCAATCCGATGGCGGACTTGGAGAAATCAAACGGCACGGTCAGTGGCGCCGCCGCCGCCGCGTGCGCCAACCCCACTGCTGCCAGGAACGCCAGCTTTACCCCACCCTCCATCGTCCGGTTTCAAACCGTAGCAGGGCCGCGCGCGCATCGCCAATTGCGCCGCCCCCCTGTTGGTCGGAGCGGCAAGATGGGCTAAGGAACCGGCCGAAGGGATCGTTCAATGTCGCTTGTCGCCTTGATTGATTATGGCTCCGGCAACCTGCGTTCCGCCGAAAAGGCGTTGGCGCGGGCCGCCAGCGAGCGCGGGCTCGACCGCCAGGTGGTCGTCACCTCCGATCCGGTGGTGGCGGGCGCCGCCGATCGCATCGTGCTGCCGGGCGTCGGCGCCTTTGCCGATTGCATGGGCGGCCTCACCAAGCTTCCCGGCATGGTCGACGCGCTGCGCGAGGCGGTGCTGGTCAAGAAAACCCCGTTCCTCGGCATCTGCGTCGGCATGCAGCTGCTCGCCAGCGTCGGGCGCGAGTTCGGCGATCACAAAGGGCTGGGCTGGATTCCCGGCGAAGTCGTCCGTCTCACCCCTGCCGATCCGGCGTTGAAAATCCCGCACATGGGCTGGAACGAGTTGCGGCTGGTGAAAAACCATCCTCTGTTCGCCGATCTCGATGGGGGCGCCCATGCCTATTTCGTCCATTCCTTTTGCTTCAAGCCGTCCGACAAGCAGCATCTGCTCGCCACCACCAATTACGGCGGCGCAGTAGCGGCAATGATCGGGCGCGACAACATCGTCGGCACCCAGTTCCACCCCGAGAAGAGCCAGGCGTTCGGCCTCACCTTCCTCGGCAATTTCCTGGAGTGGACGCCGTGATCATTTTTCCCGCCATCGATTTGAAGGACGGCCATTGCGTGCGGCTGAAGCGCGGCGAGATGGATAGCGCCACCGTCTTCAACGATGACCCCGCCGCCCAGGCCAAGAGTTTCGCCGACGCCGGCTTTCAATGGCTGCATTGCGTCGATCTCAACGGTGCCTTTGCCGGCCACTCGGTCAATGCCGCGGCGGTGGCGGCCATCCGTGCCGCCATCACTCTGCCGATCGAGCTTGGCGGCGGCCTGCGTGATATGGCCGGAATCGCGGCATGGCTGGAAGCCGGCATTACCCGCGTCATCCTCGGCACTGTCGCGCTCACCAATCCGTCGCTGGTGAAGGAAGCGGCGCGCGCCTTTCCCGGGCGGATCGTGGTCGGGGCCGACGCCAAAGGCGGCAAGATCGCCACCGCCGGCTGGGCCGAAACCAGCGAGCTGACCCCGGTCGAACTCGGCAAACGCTTCGAGGATGCCGGTGTCGCGGCCGTGCTCTACACCGATGTCGACCGCGATGGCCTGCTGACGGGCGTCAATGTTGACGCGACGGCAGTATTGGCGCGTTCGCTTTCCATTCCTGTGATCGCCTCGGGCGGGGTGTCGGATATTTCGGACATCGCGGCCCTGGTAGCCGCCCAGGAGCCCAATATCGAGGGCGTCGTGATCGGGCGGGCGCTTTATGACGGCAGGATCGACCCTGCCGCCGCGCTCAAGCTGACCGAACACTGATTGCGCATATAGGTAGCGGTAATTCCACTATGGAGTGTGTTGTGGATAAGCCGGTTATCAGAATTTCTTCAGGCGCAGGATGAGATCGTCGAGTTGTTCCAGTGTCTTATAGAAAACCCGCACCTCGCCCGCTTCGCCTTTATCCACAATCTGAACTTTCAGCCCCAAGATGTTGGCGAGGCTTTCTTCCAGCTCTTTGATGTTGGGATCGACCGCAACCGGCGTCCGAGCCGGCTTGGTGCCTGCCCGTTTCTCCTTTGAACGCTGTTCGGCCTGACGGACATTGAGCCCCCCGGCGACGATTTCCAGCGCCCGCGCTTCGGCCTCGGGATCGCCGATCAGGGTCCGCGCCGCGCCCGGGGTCAGCTTGCCGTCGCGCACCAGGATCCGCACCGACTCCGGCAGCTTCTGCAGCCGCAGGGTGTTGGCGACATGCGGCCGGCTCTTGCCGACGGCGTCCGCCAGTTTCTCCTGGGTATAGGAAAAGCGGTCCATCAGTTCCTGATAGGCGAGCCCCTCTTCGATGGCATTGAGGTCGGAGCGCTGAACGTTCTCGATGATGGCGAATTCGAGCGCCTGACCGTCCGTCAGCTCACGCACGATCACCGGCACTTCGTGCAGCTTGGCCGCCTGGGCCGCCCGCCACCGCCGCTCGCCAGCGACGATTTCGTAGACGTTCGGCTCGCCGGCAATCGGGCGCACCAACAGCGGCTGCAAAATGCCCTTGTCCTTGACCGAGGCGATCAGGTCGTTGAGGTCGTCCTCGACGAAGGTTTTGCGCGGCTGGAATTTGTTGGGGCGCAGGAAGGCGGTCGGCACCTGGCGCGGGGCGCGATTGCCCGAACGCGGTGCCTCGTCGCCGATCAGTGCCGACAAGCCCCGACCGAGCCCACGCGGGCGAACGTCTTCTGCCATCTCCGTCTCCATCAGGGCGCTGTCAGGAAAAGTGCAATCCGGTTTCCGTCCGAAAGCGCAGGTATCAAGGAATTCATTGGGCCGCGATGGCCCGAATGCGTTCGCGCTGGATCAATTCGCCGGCCAGCTTGATATAGGCCTGGCTGCCCGGACATTTGAGGTCATACACCAGCGCCGGCAAGCCGTGGCTCGGCGCTTCGGAAATGCGCACGTTGCGCGGAATCACGGTGTTGTAGACCTTGTCGCCGAGATGGCTGCGCACGTCGGCCGCGACCTGATCCGACAGCTTGTTGCGCTTGTCGAACATGGTCAGCACGATGCCCTGCAGCTCGAGATCGGCATTCAAATTCTCGCGCACCAGCTCGATGGTGTTGAGCAGCTGCGTCAGGCCTTCGAGCGCAAAAAACTCGCATTGCAGCGGCACCACCACCGCATCGGCGGCGACCATGGCATTGACGGTGAGCAGCGTCAGCGACGGCGGGCAGTCGATCAGCGCATAGGAGAATGGAGATCGTCCGTGTGCGGAATAATCTTCGATCGCGTCCTTGAGCCGGTAGTTGCGCCGCTCGGCGTTGATCAGTTCGAGTTCGGCGCCCGACAGGTCCACCGTCGCCGGCACGATCGACAATTTGGGAATGCGGGTCGGATGGATCGCGGCGGCAAGATCGGCCTGGCCGGTCAAGACGTCATAGATCGACACCCGCCGCTCGCTCCGCCCCATGCCGAGGCCGGTGGAGGCGTTGCCTTGCGGATCGATGTCGATGATCAGGGTCGGTTCGCCGACCGCCGCCAGCGCCGTGCCCAGATTGATGGCCGTGGTGGTCTTGCCGACGCCGCCCTTCTGGTTGGCGATGACCATCACACGCGGCTTTTTGGACGGAGAAGGCATGTTAATCGCTGGAGACATGGATCAAATCCCGGATCTCCAGAACCACGCCAAGCGGATGGGTTTGGCTTGTGTGCTTCCGGAGGTTCATTTTCCAGTGCCGCTCGGTATCGGTCAACTCGGCGGCGTGGCTTTGGCCTTTCAAAAACAGACAGACGGTGCTCGGCCCAGCCAATTTCTGTGCATAGCCGAGAAGCTCCGGCAACGGCGCAAAGGCGCGCGCCGTGATGACGTCGAAGCGCCGTTTGGGCGAGGTTTCGATCCGCTCGTTGCGGACATAGACCCCGAGCCCGAGACGGTCGGCAACGGATTGCAGGAAGTCGGCCTTTTTCTTGGTGGCCTCGAACAGATTGGCCTTCAGGCGGTCGCCCAGCAGGATGGCGAGAACGAGACCTGGAAATCCGGCTCCGCTGCCGAGATCGGCGAGAGTCCGCGCTTCGTCCGGGATCAGCGGCACCAACTGGGCCGAGTCGAGGAAATGGCGATGCCAGACCTCTTTCAGGCTGGCGTCCGAGACCAGGTTATGGGGGCTCGCGGCCAGCATCTCGGCATAGGCCTCAAGCATCGCCAGGGTTTCACGTGAAACCCCCGTCGCCGCCGCGAATTCTTCACGACCGAAAGTCTCAGGCGGCATGGGCCCTCACATGTGCCAGCACCAGAGTCAGCGCCGCCGGCGTGATGCCGTCGATGCGCGAGGCTTGCCCAATGGTGGCCGGGCGGATGGATGTCAATTTCTGGCGAACTTCGGTGGAAAGCCCACACACGGTCGCATAATCGAGCGTTTCGGGCAGCGCCAGCGCCTCATCGCGCTTGAAGGCGGCAATATCGGCCTCCTGGCGGTCGAGATAGCCGGCATATTGGGCGTCGATCTCCAATTGCTCGGCAATGCCGCCGCCAAACCGGGCCAGGTCTGGCCAAATCCCGGTCAAAGCGTGAAAATCCACCCCCGGCAAGCCGAGCAGCTCATGCGCCGAACGCCGAGTGCCGTCGAGGCGTACCGCAATCCCGTGCTTCTGGGCCTGATTGGGTGTCAGCGACAGTCCGGCCATCACCGCCCTCACCTCCTCCAGCCGCTCCATCTTGGCGGCAAAGGCCTGTCGGCGCTCACGGCCGATGCATCCGGCAGCGGCAAACGCCGGCGTCAGGCGCTGATCGGCATTGTCAGCCCGGAGCGTCAGACGGTATTCGGCCCGCGAGGTGAACATCCGGTAGGGCTCGGACACGCCCTTGGTGACGAGATCGTCGATCAGGACGCCAATATAAGCCGATGCGCGGTCCAGCAGGACCGGTTCCGACCCGCCAGCGGCCCGCGCGGCGTTCAAACCCGCCATCAAACCCTGGGCGGCGGCCTCTTCATAACCGGTGGTGCCGTTGATCTGGCCGGCAAAGTACAGCCCGGCGAACCGTTTGGTCTCCAAACTGGGCTTCAGCTCGCGCGGATCGACATAGTCGTATTCGATGGCATAGCCCGGCCTGAGCACCCGCACCTTTTCGAGGCCCGGAATGGTAGCGAGCAGCGCCCGCTGGACGTCTTCCGGCAGCGAGGTGGAGATGCCGTTGGGATAAATGGTGTCGTCATCGAGCCCCTCTGGCTCCAGAAAGATCTGATGGCTGGCGCGATGGGCAAACCGGACCACCTTGTCCTCGATCGACGGACAATAGCGGGGGCCGCGGCCGTGGATCTGGCCGGAAAACAACGGCGCCCGGCTCAAATTGGAGCGGATGACCTCGTGGGTCGCCTCGGTGGTGCGGGTGATATGACAAACCACCTGCGGCGTGGTGATGGCGCGGGTGAGGAAGGAGAACGGCGTCGGCGGATCGTCGCCATGTTGCACCTCCAGGCTCGGCCAGTCGATGGTCGTGCCGTCGAGACGGGCGGGGGTGCCGGTTTTCAGCCGCCCCAGCGCAAAGCCGCAGCGTGCCAGGGTGTCGGAAAGGCCAATAGACGGCCTTTCGGTGCCGTCTTCGTCAAACCGGGCCTTGCCGGCAAGGGCACGCCCGGCAGGAAACGTCACCTCCCCGCAATGGATCAGCCCTTTGAGGAAAGTGCCGGTGGTGAGAACCACGGCGCCGGCCCTCAAAGTGGTGCCATCCGCCGTGATGACCCCGGCGACGCGGCCATCGTTGAGGATCAGGTCTTCCGCCGCGCCTTCGCGGATAGCGAGATTGGCCGTGGCGGCCAGAGCAGCCTGCATTGCGCTGCGATAAAGAGCGCGGTCAGCCTGAGCCCGCGGCCCCCGCACGGCAGGACCCTTGCGTCGATTGAGAATGCGAAACTGGATCCCGGCCGCGTCAGCGACCCGCCCCATCAATCCGTCGGCGGCATCGATCTCGCGCACGAGATGGCCCTTGCCGACCCCGCCGATGGCGGGATTGCAGCTCATCTCGCCAAGCGTCGCAAGGCGATGGGTGAGGAGCAGAGTCCTGGCGCCAGCGCGCGCCGACGCCGCGGCCGCCTCACAGCCGGCATGCCCACCCCCGATCACAATGACGTCGTATCCCATGCCGGGTCCAATACGGGAGTGGGCCCCTGTGGGCAAGTCTTGTCGCTGTTTCACGTGGAACAGCGGCTACTTACGGTATTAGGTAGCAAGCTTCCAAGCCGAGATTGTGGGATTTGGCGGGATTTCCCGGGATACTCCGGGACATGGCCGAAACCCATGTTGTCTTCGCCCTGAAAGAAAAGCGCGCCCGGATTGCCGGGGAGTTGCACAAGGCGCAATTGGCCGTCATGCGGCTCAAGTCTGATCTGGCGGCGGTGGACCAGTGCCTC
>NZ_JBWZET010000066.1:0-16015 GCF_056722145.1 Rhizomicrobium sp.
ATCCTGGGTCCGTTATGTCTCGCGTTGCTCGGCGGGTCGTGAGAGGCGCGACCTTTCTTCACCGCTCCAGTGTCTTCTCGCTCCATCCAGAATTGCACGCACAGGATGTGGGAACATTGGGCGAACATCAAGTTAAAAATCGAGCCCCGACCACGATTTAATGTTCGGCAATGGTAAACGGCAGATGCGCCGCACTCGCGGTATTGGTGTTCCTTCGCCACCTGGAATTTCTGGGTTAATGGCGCAGCGCCCAGCTCCGCGTCCTTCCGGTGTAATGTTCGACACTATGGGCACAAATTAAGTATAGTGTCCCTCTAACTTCCACGGTGACGGCAATCGGAGCACCGGGCAATCAGACGTTTGTGTCGACGTTCGATCCTCCGACGCTACTGGATCGGACTATCGGTTATCGATCTGACGAGCTCCTTCAAACTACTGATGATGGAATTGTTGATCTCGCACATGGCAACTACGCGAGGGGTGTAGCCGAACTCGTTGGGGCGAATTCACCGATAGCCGACGCGCAAGCGACTGTGTTGGGTGTGCTCGACCTTTTGAACAGTGCTAGACCGGGGAGCGAATTTGGTTACCCTAGCGTAAAGGACAGGTATGACAGCGGGTTTGTGCTCAATCTTGGCTCGCTCGCGGCTACGGTATTCGGAATGGGCACGGCGGGGCCTGTTCCAGGTGCAATAAATGTCGCTAAATCCAGTCAGATCGCTGGCGGATATGCTGCCGACGATTGGATGATGACGCGCCTTTCGGCAGGCGACAAAATCTACGGCGGGCTGCCTGGACAGTCCGCGTTCTATACTGATGCGAGTACACTGTCGGCCGCACAGGGGAGTCGGTCGGCGTTGTTTGACAGTCTTCAGGTTAAACCTGATATCGATTTGGGCTATCGTCCAACGGTTGGTGAATACGAAGTCATTGAAGACATAAAAGTCCCATGGGGCACTGCTTATGCAAACCCAAGCGCAGGAGCGGGGGGCGGAAGTCAATACTTCGTCGCTGACTTTGCCAAGTATCTTAGACACGTGCGAACAATTCCGTTAGGGCCATAAGGATGACATACTCACCAAAAATCGACGAAGCTGTTGGTTTGGCCTTGGCTGCTGGCAATGCCGTAGTCGAAATCACCACAGGGTGGACTAAAGTTCGCCAAGTTGTGCATATGCGTGATCCAATAACGGAGCCCCTGCGGATTGAGATTCGTAAAATTTCCGGATTGCGGGAATCGACGACCACAGCGACGCCGCATAATCGGGCGGAAGATCGCTTCATTGATGATGCTGCGGGGGTCGTAATAACGTTCCCTTCCACTACCTGATGTCTAGCTTCAGCGTGAAGGACGTACCGTCGTTCCCACCTCACACCGCCAGCCTCTTCCTGATCCTCCGCACCGTCGTCTCGTACCATCGCGCGCCGCGCCGGGTCTGGATGCCGTCCTGATTGAGCGCGTCGGCGATTGCCGCGTCGGAGAGGCCTGCGGCGGCGAGCGGCTCGATGAAGGCCCGCGTCAGGCGGGCGAACTCGTCAGCGGACTTGCGAGCCCCTTCGGCGGCACAGCGGTTGCCGTGAGCGGCGCGGTAGCGGGGTAATAAGGGGACATTATAATTAAATGCTCTCTCCATCTGCCTCGCCAGCCCTGCAATCGCGTCTCAGCTTCGGAAAAGCGGGTATAGTGTCCCCGGAATAAAGGGCCCTCCGTTAATTGGGGTCAGAGTCGATTTTCTCGCCCCCTGTCGCAGGCTCGCATCGAAGCTGGAAAATCCACTCTGACCCCAATTAACCCAATTTAGCGCTTGCGGCGGCGGCGGCGCAGGAGCAGCAGCACCACCACCATGCCCAGCACGATCGCGGCGAAGCGGCCGAAGCCGGCGAAGAAGCGATCCCATGATGCGGCGTCGGTCAGCGCCGCCACGCTGGGAAACGCCGCCCCCATATCCACTACGCCCTTCACCACGCCGCAGATGAGGGCCACCACCAGCGCCAGCGCGAACACGATCACGATGAGGATGAAGCCGCGCCGGTGGGCATGATGATTGGGCGGCTCGCAATCGGTATCGCAGGGACCGCAATGCAGCGAAGCGCGATGGCCCGCCCGGAACGAGAACGTGTTCATACCAAGTCTCCATCGCGTGATGTCGAACGACGCGCTTGCGGACGGAAAACCGTGGACAACGTACGCGGAGTATAGCATCGCGCCACCGGCCGAATGCACGGGGAAATTGAGGAATTGTTGGGGCAGCCAGGACGCGTCTGGTTCGCAACGCCGCAAATCTAAAGCCCCCTTCGGCCTCTGATGCGCTCGGCGCATCGAAAGGCCACTTCCCCCGCGGTCTCGGTGCGAGCGGTAAAGCCTGATCGCCCGCGGGGGCAGAAAGGAGTGGCGCCGGCGCAGAATGGAGTGGTGAAATTTTCGGGCGGAGGCCCTAAGCTCCACCGATGCACGCCCCCAAGATCACGCCCGAGATCGTGCTTCGCGCCTATGCCGAGGGCTTGTTCCCGATGGCCGAGCGGCGCGACGATCCCGACCTGTTCTGGGTTTCCCCGGACAAGCGCGGCATCTTTCCGCTCGAAACCTTTCATGTTGCCAAGCGGCTGGCGCGCACGGTGCGGTCGGATAAATTTACCATCACCGTCGATACCGAGTTCCGCGCGGTGATGCTGGCCTGCGCCGCCCCTGCCGACGGTCGCGAGGAGACCTGGATCAACGACGAGATCCTGCGCCTGTACACGGCGCTCCACGCCTCCGGCCACGCCCATTCGGTCGAGACGCGGCTGGGCGGCGAGCTGGTCGGCGGACTTTATGGTGTTTCGCTCGGCGGCGCGTTTTTCGGCGAGAGCATGTTTTCGCGCGCCACCGATGCCTCCAAGGTCGCCCTCGTCCATCTGGTGGCGCGGCTGAAGGCGGGCGGTTTCCGGCTGCTCGACGCGCAGTTCCTCACCGCGCACCTGGCGACCCTCGGCGCGGTGGAAATTCCGCGCACGCGCTATCTCGCCAAGCTCAACCAGGCGATCGCGGTCAAAGGCTACTGGCCGGCATCCTCCGGCAACGTCGGCATCGCTTCGTTGGCACCGGCGTTGGGCGAAACCGCCTTGACCGGGGCCTGCGCCACCGCCGTCGGCACCTGGCCGGGGGCGTTGGTGATGCAGCTGATCACCCAGACGTCGTAAAGCGGGTCCTGCAGCGAGTTCAGGCCCGGCGACGAGGCATACATCCAGCCCGAGAACACGCGCCCATGAGTCTTGTCGGCGCGGTCTTCGTCGATCTGCAGGAAGGCGCTGGTTTCCGGGGTTTCGCTTGGCGGCGTCGAATAGCAGGTGCGCGCGGTGATCGTCAGATTGGCGAACTTCACCGGCTTGTTCAGCGGCGCCGCCAATACGATGGCCTTGCCGGTGATCTTGTCGAGCGCCTTGATCTGCAGCACCGCATCCTTGGGCGGGGTCACCGGCGCCGGCGGCGGCGTCACGTCGGGCGGCAGCGGGATGGCATCCGGCGGCGCCCCGGGAGCAGCCGGCGAGATCGCAGGCGCCGCTGGCGGCGCTGTCGCCGGAGTCTCGGTCTGCGCCAACGCCGCGGTCAGGGCGATGGCGGCCGCACCGACGGCGATGGTGGCGATCCGCTTCATGGCTTTTCCGGCGCCGGCGTTGCCGTGGGAGCGCTCCCCGAACCGCTGTTCACGAACTTGTTCAACAGGCCCATCATGTCGATGGCACCCTGGGTGTTGGTGATCGCGTCGCCGGCGGCCAGCATCTTGTCGGAGCCACCCGGCCGGATCGCGATATAGGAGCTGCCGAGCAGCCCGGCCGAGGTCACGATCACCGACGAATCATCGGGAATTTTGACGTCGGGCTGCAGCTTCATGTGCATCACGACGCGATAGGTCTTGGGATCGAGGGTCAGCGCCGCCACCGTACCGATCTTGACACCGGCCAGCTTGACGTCGGTCCCGACCGCGATGCCGTCGACCTGAGGCATGCTGGCGGTCAGCTCGTAGCCGCCGACACTCGCCGCGCCGGTGGTGCGGTAGGTGAAGACGACGAACAGGACCGCCACAACGATGACGATCGCCCCGATCAGGGTTTCGACGGTATCATTACGCATTGGGACTCCAAGACTCGTAATCGCCGGTAGAGGCTTGACGCTCACCTCCCCGCACCAAGCTGCCTTGCGGATGATACGCCCCTTCGGTGCCGCTCAGATTGGGCAAAAAGTCCTTCTGCCATGACTTCTTCGTCATTTCTGCCGCAGGCGGGCTCTCGACGGTGTGGTGCATCCACAGATGCCATTCGGCCGGCACCCGCGAGCCTTCCACGGTGCCGTTGTAAAGCACCCAGCGGCGCCCCCCGTCCTTGGTCTGGTAATAGCGGTTGCCGAACGAATCTGTGCCCACGGCAATGCCCTTGCGGGCGGTATAGAGCAGCGTTCCGTAAGTGGCGTAGTTCCACCAGGAGAACAGCATCTTGATGTATTTCCAGACCGAGCTCATGCGGGGCCTTTCAGCCACAGATTCGGTCGGAATATATGGGCTCTTGCGGCTGCGGTCCAAGAGTCCCGGGCAAATCCGCTGCAAACTTTCACGACGGTAGAGTAACGGCCGCGCGACAATCCACAGGGTGTCCAAAGGGCGGGCGCTGCCCTGTGCGTCATCGGCGAGAAAAAAATTTCTGCGACATTCCGCGTCCCCGCTTGACTCGCGGGTTTTTTACGACCGCTTAACCCACAATATCTTGTGGTCGCAGCTCCGTTTACCACTTCTTCCTTGCCTGCAGCGGTGGAGATGTCCAATACTTCGCCCCTGTCGCGGCTCGCGACACCAAATCTGGCGGATTGAACCACTAATCGCCGCCGGGGCCAGCAGCATAACAGCTGATGCCCCGCGGAGGGTGAACTGTCCCCTGAATGGTGCCCGGGCGCGGTAGTTGGAAAACGGCTTTTTTGCTTGGGGCTTGAGGATCATGCGTATTCGGCGTCACTACACGGAAGAGGGCAAGTCCCCCTACGACGGCATTTCGTTCCGCCGCGGCACGTCCGAGATCCGCAATCCCGACGGCTCGATCGTCTTCCGCCAGACCGACATCGAGGTCCCTGAGGCCTGGAGCCAGGTGGCGTGCGATGTCCTCGCCCAGAAGTACTTCCGCAAGGCCGGCGTCCCGCTGGCGGTGAAGGCCGTGCCGGAAGAAGGCATGCCCGAATGGCTGTGGAAGAAGACCGCCGATTCCGCCGAGACCCGGGGCGAGAATTCGTGCAAGGAAGTCTTCGACCGCATGGCCGGCACCTGGACCTATTGGGGCTGGAAAGGCGGCTATTTCGACGGCGAAGCCGACGCCCATGCCTTCCACGACGAACTCTGCGCCATGCTGGCCCGTCAGGTCGCGGCGCCGAACTCGCCGCAGTGGTTCAACACCGGCCTGCACTGGGCCTATGGCATCGACGGCCCCAGCCAGGGCCATTATTTCGTCAACCCCAATACCGGCCGGGTGGAACGTTCGCGCACGGCCTATGAGCATCCGCAACCGCACGCCTGCTTCATCCAGTCGGTCCAGGACGACCTCGTCAACGACGGCGGCATCATGGACCTGTGGACCCGCGAGGCCCGCCTGTTCAAATACGGCTCGGGCACCGGCACCAACTTCTCGGCCCTGCGCGGCGAGAACGAGCGGCTGTCGGGCGGCGGCAAGTCCAGCGGCCTGATGAGCTTCCTCAAGATCGGCGACCGCGCCGCCGGCGCGATAAAGTCCGGTGGCACCACCCGCCGCGCCGCCAAAATGGTCATCGTCGATGTCGATCACCCCGATATCGAGGATTTCATCGAATGGAAGGTGGTCGAAGAGCAGAAGGTCGCCGCCATGGTGGCCGGCTCCAAGCTGGCCGAAAAGCACCTCAAGGCCGTGATGAAGGCCTGCGTGATGTGCCAGGGCTCGGGCGACGACTGCTTCGATCCCAAGAAGAATCCGGCGCTGCGCCGCGAGGTCAAGGCCGCGCGCAAGGATATGATCCCGGACAATCTCATCGAGCGCGTCATCTCCTTCGCCAAGCAGGGCTTCAAGGAGATCGAGTTCAAGACCTATGACACCGACTGGGATTCGGAAGCCTATCTCTCGGTCTCGGGCCAGAACTCCAACAACTCGGTGCGCGTCACCGACGAGTTCCTGCACGCGGTGCAGAACGACGAAGACTGGTACCTCACCGCCCGCCGCGACGGCACCGTGGTCAAGACGGTCAAGGCGCGCGAGCTGTGGGACAAGATCAGCTACGCGGCGTGGGCCTGCGCCGATCCCGGCATCCAGTTCCACACCACCATCAACGACTGGCACACCTGCCCGGCCGGCGGCGAAATCCGCGCCTCCAATCCGTGCTCGGAATACATGTTCCTCGACGACACGGCCTGCAATCTGGCGTCGCTGAACCTGATGACTTTCCGCAAGGAGATCGACGGCAAGCCGGCCTCAAGCAGCGAAGCGGGAGGCCATAAAAAACAGTTCGACGTCCAGGCGTTCCAGCATGCGGTCAAGCTGTGGACCGTCGTGCTCGAAATCTCGGTGATGATGGCGCAGTTCCCGTCCAAGGAAATCGCCCAGCGCTCCTACGACTACCGCACCCTCGGCCTCGGCTTCGCCAACATCGGCGGCTATCTGATGAGCGCCGGCATTCCCTATGACAGCCGCGAAGGCCGCGCCATTGCCGGCGCCATTTCGGCGCTGATGACCGGCGTTTCCTATGCCACCAGCGCCGACATGGCGAGCGAGCTCGGTCCGTTCCCGGAATACCGCGTCAATTCCGACGCCATGCTGCGCGTCATCCGCAACCATCGCCGCGCCGCTTATGGCGAAACCACCGGCTATGAGGGTCTGTCGATCCACCCGGTGCCGCTCGACCTCGGCGCCGTGCAGCAGCACGATCTCGCCCGCGCCGCCAAGCAGGCGTGGGACGATGCCCTCGTCGTCGGCGAAGAGTTCGGCTATCGCAACGCCCAGGCGACCGTCCTGGCCCCGACCGGCACCATCGGCCTCGTCATGGATTGCGACACCACCGGCGTCGAGCCCGACTTCGCGCTGGTGAAGTTCAAGAAACTCGCCGGCGGCGGCTATTTCAAGATCATCAACCGCTGCGTTCCCGAAGCGCTCGAAACGCTGGGCTACGGCGAGAAGGATATCGACGATATCGTCGCTTACGCGGTCGGCCACGGCACCCTGGAAGGCTTCTCCGGCGCGCTCAACATCGACGCGCTGAAGGCCAAGGGGTTCAGCGAGGCGGAACTGGCCAAGATCGATGCGGCGCTCGAATCCGCGTTCGACATCCGCTTCGTGTTCAACAAGTGGACGCTGGGCGAGACCTTCTGCACCGAGACGCTGAAGATCGCCGCCGCCGACCTGCTGTCGCCCGACTTCGACATGATGAAGCATCTCGGCTTCGCCAAGGCCGACGTCGAAGCCGCCAATCTGTTCGTTTGCGGCGCCATGACCCTGGAAGGCGCCCCGCACCTGAAAGTCGAGCACCTCGCGGTGTTCGATTGCGCCAATCCGTGCGGGCGCATCGGCAAGCGGTCGCTGTCGGTGGAAGCCCACATCAAAATGATGGCGGCGGTGCAGCCGTTCATCTCGGGCGCGATTTCCAAGACCATCAACATGCAGAACACCGCCTCGGTGCGCGAGTGCGGCGACGCCTACATCACCTCGTGGAAGCTCGGGCTCAAGGCCAACGCGCTCTATCGCGACGGCTCCAAGCTCAGCCAGCCGCTGGCCTCGGCAGTGTTCGATTTCGACGACGACGAGGAAGACGTCGAAGAACTCGCCGCCGCCCCGGTCGCCCAGCGCACCACCGTGGTCGCCGAGCGCATCGTCGAAAAAGTGGTGGAACGCATCGTCCGCGACCGCGAACGCGAGACCCTGCCAGCCCGCCGCAAGGGCTATACCCAGAAAGCCGTCGTCGGCGGCCACAAGGTGTACCTGCGCACCGGCGAATACGAAGACGGCCGCCCCGGCGAAATCTTCATCGACATGCACAAGGAAGGCGCCGCCTTCCGCAGCCTGAGGAATAATTTCGCCATCGCGAGTTCGATCGCGCTGCAGTACGGCGTGCCGCTGGACGAGTTCGTCGACGCCTTCACCTTCACGCGCTTCGAGCCGGCCGGCATCGTCATCGGCAACGACTCGATAAAGAACGCGACCAGCGTGCTGGATTACATCTTCCGCGAACTGGCGGTCAGCTATCTCGGCCGCAACGACCTCGCCCACGTCCCGCCGCATCACGACGAGGACCTCGGCGGCGGCGTTTCGGAAGGCCAGAAGACCCAGACCGTCAGCCGCACCACTTCGATCGGCTACGTCCGCGGCAACGTCCATCGCATCGGCGTGGTCCGCGGCGGAGCTGCTACGGCGGCCAAAATGGTGGCGATCGAAGAGCACGATCACGACCATGATCACGAGCATTTCGTCGAGGAAGACACCGTCGACCTCCGCGAGATCGCGACCTCGATCGAAGCCTCGATCGCCGAAGCGGCGAACGAGACCGGCAATCCGGTCGGCTACACGGTGGCGGAACTGGAATCGCGGCTCAACAAGCCCAAGCACGACGTCGCCGCCCGCCGCGCCGAAGCCAAGATCAAAGGCTATGAAGGCGATGCCTGCGGCAGCTGCGGGAATTTCACCCTGGTGCGTAACGGCACCTGCATGAAGTGCAACACCTGTGGCTCGACCAGCGGCTGCAGCTGAGAAAGGAAGCCATGGCGAAACCGGACACTCGGGGGACCAAGCCGCAACACGAGGACGACCAGCACTGCATCCTCTGCGAGGCGATCATCGAAACAAGCGACAACGAGGTCTTCATCGCCACCGGCACCTGCCGGTATTGCAACGAAGTGGTGGACGAGGAGTGATCCTTGTTCCAAAAAAGAAAGGGCCGGAGCGATCCTCCGGCCTTTTTTGTTTGATCTTTCCTCCCCCGCGGGGCCGAGCCCAGCGAGCCAGCACGTCGGTTGGATAGCGGGGGAGGTGCTGAGCGACAGCGATGCGGAGGGGGGACCGATCCAGCGCTGAAGCATCCCCCCCTCCGGCGCTGCGCGCCACCTCCCCCGCTATTTCATCAGCATACGGCGTTTCGGATTGAGATCCGCGGGGGAGGAAAGAATCAAGAAGCCGCGGAGGGCGTCCGCGGCTTCTTGCGTAAAGGCGTTTCGCCTACTTCTTCCGCCGCCTGAGCGCGCCCGCGCTCGCAAGACCCGCTCCGAGCAGGAGCAGCGTCGCCGGTTCGGGAATGTTGCGGCCGGGGACGAACTGGGTGACGGTATTGGTCACCGACGAGATCGTGCCGGCGTCGATCAACTGCTCGGTCACCGTCAGATCGGTGATGCCCGCGCCGAAGCTCGCCGAGGTGACGCTGCCCGGCTGCACCACAGCGCCGACCTTGGTTTCCGAAATCGTCGCATCGCCCGCGGGATTGAGACCCTTGGTCAGCGTCGACGGACCGCCGACGGTCTGGGTGAAGTCGGTATCGATCGAGGTGATCACCGTGCCCGGCAATGCCGAGGAATTCACCGCCACCTCATACGACCAGTTGTAGGTCGTGCCCGCGAGGTAGGAACCGTCGAAGGCGACCTGATGATGATCGATCGAGCCGATCGAATTCAGGTTGAAGATGAGGACGGTATTGCTCGGCAGATTGCCGAGATTGAACGTGCCCCACACCTTGTCCTGCGTCGCGATGCAGGTTCCCGTGCTGATGCTCGAAGCGGCCACGACGCCCGAGCCGTCGGCGCCAAGGTTGATGGTGGAGGTGCAGGCCGGCGCCGCCGACGCCGCCGTCATTGCTGCAGCGGTTGCCGCCAGGCCCGCCATCATGTTGAGGAATACGCGCATGTCGAAGTCTCCGGCCGGTTGCACTCGGCCTACAAACCAGCAAACGGCGTGCCACGCGCAAAAGGCCCGTTTTCAGCGATGTTGCGGCAGCGGACCGGCGGCGTTGTCAATTACGCGATCACGCACCTAGCAATTGGTTTGCCCTGCGTACAGAGAAAACAAAAGCCCGGCACCTTGCGATGCCGGGCCTCAAGTTTGGGCACGAAAATTCAGGCGCGGCGGCGGCGGCGCAGGCGCAGGCCGATCAACCCGGCGCCGAGCAGCGCCAGCGTCGCCGGCTCCGGCACCGGCGGATTCTGCGGCGGTGTGAACACCGACACCGTATTGGTGACGTTGGCGATGGTGCCGTGATCCTGCAGGCGTTCGCTGATCATGAATGAGGTCAGCCCGTCGCCGAAGCCTTCCGAAGTGATGCTGCTCGATTGCAGCGTGGCGCCATTCTTGACCATATGGATCAGGGCATCGCCCGCCGGATCGGTGACCTTGTCGAGGATCGATGCACCGCCAGCCGTCTGATCGAAATCGGCATCGAGCGCGGTGAGCACGGTACCAAACGGCGCACCGCCGGCGACGGCCAGATCGTAGCTCCAGGAATAGGTCGTGCCATTGTGCCAGGTCGAGCCGAAGCTGAGCTGGACATGGTCCAGGCCGCCGATCGTGTTGGTGTTGAAAAACAAAACGGTGGTCGCAGGCAGCGCGGCGATGTTGAAATCGCCGTAGATCACGTTGTCGACGCGGAAACATGCCCCCGCCGTGAGCGACGACTTCGCCACCATGCCGCTGCCGCCGAGGTCGGTTGTCGTCGAGCAGGTCGGCGACGCCACCGCCGCTCCGGTCAGCCCCGCTGCCAGCACGCCTGCCCACAAAATCCTGTTCCAGCCCATTCCACGCTCCCGAAGATGACTCCTCAGGGGTGGTTAGCAAGCCGGATGCCAATCTCTAACGCCTTGGATCCAATGGAACTTTTGTTGCACCGCGGCGGCGGGTGTAAACCGGTGTGACAATTTCCGGACCGGCATGGCCCCTGCAATGACGGACAGGTGTGTGTCATGCCGGAACAAAGATGAAAGCCCTCGCGATCACCGTTTTGCTTGCTGCCTCCGCCGCGGCCGCGCCGGTCGCCAAGCCGGGGCTGGTGTGCCCGCATTGCAGTTTCGCCGGCGCCGACCTGACCAATCAATGCGTCAAGGGCGGCGATCTTCGCGGCGCCGATTTCGCCCGCGCCACGCTGGTGCTCGCCTGCATGAGCAAAGCCGATTTCCGCGGCGCCGATTTCCGCGACGCCGATCTGTCGGGCGCCAACCTGTCCGACTCCCGCTTAGCCGAAGCCGACCTGACGGGCGCGAAGTTCTCCGCGACCCAGGCGCGCGGCACCGATTTCGCGATGGCCAAGGGCCTGACCCAGGCACAGCTCGACGGCGTTTGCGGCGACCAGCGCACGCGCCTTCCCGCCGGGCTCAGCATCAAGCCTTGCGACTGAAATTTACGACGCCGGCATGAGTCACCGGTATTTGCCTCCGCCTAGGAACGGCCCCGGTGACTGGACACCACCGGGGCCGATTTTTTTGCCCCATTGCCTTGCGCATGGCCGTAGCGCAAGCTTCGCACGCATCGCCGGGGGGAATGCCATGATCCGCAAAATGCTGGCCGTTCTAACGCTCGTGTGCGCGGCCGCCTACGCCGATCCGGCGATGCGGATTGGGCCGCAGGCGACACCGCCACTCAAGGCGATGAAGGCCGCCATCGACGCCAAGGACTGGCGCACCGCCACCACGATCGGCGAGGAAGCGCGGTCGGCCGATTATTCCGACTTGGAATGGTATCTGCTGCAACGCTTCCTGCTGGTCGCCTATTTCAATACCGGCAACCGCGTCGGGGCCAGCCTCGCCGCCTACAATTGCGTGATGTCGCCCGCCATTCCCGCGCCGGACCTGAAGGCGCTGCTGAACGTCGCCCTGACGCTGGCGAGCGAGCAGAACGACAACGCCCACATCGTCGACATCGCCCACACCCGCGCCGACGACATCGCCGCCGACGAACGCGCCAGCGCCATCGTCGCCACCGTGCTCTACAACAACAACGAAAAGGTCGAGGCGCGCCGCTACGCCAAACGCTCCGCCGACCTCGCCCATACCGCCGGCCACGCCCCGCAAACAGGCGTGCAGCAGATCATCGACTACACCGAAGGGTTCTGACCTACTCCGCCGCCTGCTTGAGGTCCGGGGCTTTCCATTTCAGCACCGGCTTGCGCGAGGCGGCGGTTTCGTCGAGGCGGCGGCGGGGGGCAAGACGCGGGGCGCCGGCAAAGCGTTCCGTTTTGCCCGCCTTGACCTCTTCGGCCATGCCGCGCAGCACGGCGACAAAGCGGTCGAGGCTCTCCTTCGATTCCGATTCCGTCGGCTCGATCAGCATGGCGCCATGCACCACCAGCGGGAAATACATCGTCATCGGATGATAGCCCTCGTCGATCATCGCCTTGGCGAAATCGAGCGTGGTGACAGAGGTATCGTGCAGCCAGGTGTCGTCGAACAGGGCTTCGTGCATGCACGGGCCTTCGAACGGCGCACTCATCACGTCTTTCAGCGAAGCGAGCACGTAATTTGCCGACAGCACCGCATCTTCCGACGCCTGGCGGATGCCCGCCGCGCCATGGCTCAGCATGTAGGCGAGCGCGCGTACGAACATGCCCATCTGGCCGTGGAAGGCACTCATGCGGCCGAACGGCTTGGCCCCTTCCGGCAACGCGCGATCATCTTCAATGAGGCGGATGCCACCCTGTTCCAGCACCATCAGCGGCAGCGGCGCGAATGGGCGCAGACGCTCCGACAGCACCACCGGCCCCGCGCCCGGACCGCCACCGCCATGCGGCGTCGAAAAGGTCTTGTGCAGGTTGATGTGCATGGCATCGACGCCGAGATCGCCCGGCTTCACGCGGCCGGCGATGGCATTGAAATTGGCGCCGTCGCAATAGAAATAGGCGCCGACCTCGTGGATCAGCCGCGCAATCTCGACCATGTCGCGCTCGAACAGGCCGCAGGTGTTGGGATTGGTCAGCATGAAGGCGGCGACGTCGGGACCGAGCTTCGACTTCAGATGCTCGATGTCGACGCGGCCATCGGGCGTGGCCTTGACTTCATCGACGGTGAAGCCGGCGAAGGCGGCGGTGGCCGGATTGGTGCCGTGCGCCGATTCCGGGATCAAAACGCGCGTGCGCTTCTCGCCTTTCGCTTCCACCGCAGCGCGGATCGCAAGGATGCCGCAGAGTTCGCCGTGGGCCCCGGCCTTGGGCGTCAGGGCGACGGCCGGCATGCCGGTCAACGTCGTCAGCCAGCGGGCGAGTTCGCTCATCAACGCGAGCGCGCCTTGCGACGCCGACATCGGCGCCAACGGATGCAGATCGGCGAAGCCCGGCAGCCGCGCCATCTTCTCGTTGAGGCGCGGATTGTGCTTCATGGTGCAGGAGCCGAGCGGATACAGCCCGGCGTCGATGGCGTAGTTGTTGCGCGACAGGCGCACGTAATGGCGCACCACTTCGGGCTCACTGAGGCCGGGAAGACCGATCGCGCCTTTGCGCTTGAGGCCGCCGAGGCGGGCGTCGTCGATGGTCACGTCGGGCAGATCGACGCCGCATTTGCCGCTGCGGCCGATTTCGAAGATCAACGGTTCTTCGTGATCAAGACCGCGATCGCCGGAAAGGGTCGGCAACACGTTGGTGTCGGAGGCGCCGGGCTGCGACGGTCGGCCTTGCGAATTGAGAGCCATCAGAGAATATCCTCCAAAGCGGCGGCGAACGCGGCGATGTCTTCGTCGGTGTTGGTTTCGGTGGCGGCGACGACCAGAAGATTGTCGTCATAGCCGAGGCGCGAGGCCGGCACCCCGGCGAGAATGCCCTTTTCGGCGAGCTGTTCCACCACGCCCGCGGCGTTGCGCTTCAGGGCGAGCGTGAACTCGTTGAAGAAGGCCGGCGTGATCAGCTTGACGCCCGGCACCTTCGCCAGCCGGTCGGCCAGCGCCACCGCCTTGGCGTGGTTGATGGCGGCGAGCTTGGCAAATCCTTCTTCGCCGAGCAGCGACAGGTGAATGGAAAACGCCAGCGCGCACAGGCCGGAATTGGTGCAGATGTTGCTGGTCGCCTTGTCGCGGCGGATGTGCTGCTCGCGGGTGGAAAGCGTCAGCACGAAACCGCGGCGGCCGTCGGCATCGACGGTTTGCCCGGCGAGGCGCCCCGGCATCTGGCGAATGAACTTTTCGCGCACCGCAAACAGGCCGACATAGGGGCCGCCGTAATTGAGACCGTTGCCGAGCGACTGGCCCTCCGCCACCACGATGTCGGCACCCTGCTCGCCCGGCGAGGCGATGAGGCCGAGCGACACGACTTCGGTAACGACCGCAATCAACAGCGCGCCCTTGGCATGGGCGGCATCGGCGATCGGCTTCAAATCGCGCAACAGGCCGAACACGTCGGGGCTCTGCACCACGACGCAGGCGGTGTCGCTGTCGATCAGGCCGGTGAGGTCTTCCGCCTTGCCCGGGATCGCGGGCGTGCGCAGAATCTGGCCGTGCAAATTCGCGACGGTTTCGACGGTTTCGGCATAATGGGGATGCAGCGCGCCCGACAGGATCGCCTTGCCGCGCTTGGTGACGCGCATCGCCATCAGCACCGCTTCGGCGGTGGCGGTGGAGCCGTCGTAGAGCGAGGCGTTGGCCACCTCCATCCCGGTCAGCGCCGCGACCTGGGTCTGGAATTCGAACAGCGCCTGCAGCGTGCCTTGCGAGATTTCCGGCTGGTACGGCGTATACGACGTGAGGAATTCCGAGCGCTGGATCAGGTGATCCACGCTCGCCGGCACATGATGCTTATAGGCGCCGGCGCCGCAGAAGAACGGCCCGTCACCCGCTGCGACATTGCGGCCGGCGAAACGCGAGAGAATGCGTTCCACCTCGATCTCGCCCTTGGGCGCCGGAAGATCGAACGCGGCGAGCGGCGCCTGCTTGTCGGCGGGCACGTCGGCGAACAGGGCATCGACATCCGCGGCGCCGATGGTCTTCAGCATCGCGGCACGATCGTCTGCGGTTAAAGGCAGGTAACGCATCTTCTCACCAATTGTCATGGCCCGCCGAACGCGGGCCACCCAGATTGTATTGACGGATCGGACGTCGGTTTTCGTAGTGCATCAATTTCCTGGTCTTCCCAGGCTCAACGGGATGGCCCGCAGTTGCGGGCCATGACACTAGCCCTTGACGAACGCTTCGTACTTTTCGGCGGTCATCAGGGTTTCGAGTTCGGCCTTGTCGGCGATCTTGAACTTGAAGAACCAGCCTTCGCCTTCCGGGTCGGCATTGACCTTGGCCGGCTCGCCTTCGAGCGCTTCGTTGACCGCGGTGACGGTGCCGCCGACGGGGGCGTAGACTTCGCTCGCCGCCTTGACGCTTTCCACCACGGCCGCCTCGTCGCCCTTCTTCAACACTTTGCCCTCGGCCGGCGTGTCGACGAACACGACGTCGCCGAGCTGTTCGGTGGCGTGGCTGGTGATGCCGACCGTGCCCTCGTCGCCGTCGACGCGGATCCACTCGTGCTGATCCGTGTAGCGGGTTTCACTCATTTGGCTGCTCCTCGTTTGTAGCGGTGGGGGACGAACGGCATCGGGGCGATGCGCGCCGGAAGGGGTTTGCCGCGGACGATCAGATCAATCTCGGTGCCGTCGGCGGCGAAGGCGGTTTCGACATAGCCCATGGCGATGGGCGCATTGAGCGACGGCCCGAAGCCGCCGCTGGTGATGTGACCGATGATGCGGCCGGTCTTGTCGGCAATTTCGGTACCGTCGCGGGCCGGGGCGCGACCATCGGGGCGGATGCCGACGCGCTTCTTCGCCGTGCCGTTCAAGACGCGGCCCATGATCTTTTCGGCCGCGAGGAAGCCCAGCTCGGTCTTGCGGCGCTTGCCGATGGCCCAAATGAGATCGGCTTCGGCCGGATCGGTGGTCTCGTCGATGTCGTGGCCATAAAGGCAAAGACCGGCTTCGAGGCGCAGGCTGTCGCGCGCGCCAAGGCCGATCGGCAGCACGTCGGGGTCGGCGAGCAGCGCACGGGCGACCGTCTCGGCGTCCTTGGCGGCAATCGAAATCTCGAATCCGTCTTCGCCAGTATAGCC
>NZ_JBWZET010000067.1:0-10507 GCF_056722145.1 Rhizomicrobium sp.
TCTGGATGAGGTCGCCGATGTAGACGATGTTGTCGTTCTTGAGGCAATTCGCCGAACGCACCGACAGCTCGAGCTCGTCGACCTTCTTGAGAAGGACCGGATTGAAGGCGAGATCGGGCTTGGCTTCCTCGGTAACGCGCTCGCGCGGCTCCTCGAAATTGATGAACACCTGCAGCTGGTCCTGCAGAATGCGCGCGGCATAGGCCACGGCATTGTCAGGCGTCAGCGCGCCGTTGGTCTCGACCGTCAGCGTCAGCTTGTCATAGTCGAGAATCTGGCCCTCGCGGGTGTTCTCGACCTTGTACGAAACCTTCTTGACCGGCGAAAACAGGCTGTCGACCGGGATCAGCCCGATCGGCGCATCTTCCGGACGATTGCGGTCGGCCGGGACGTACCCCTTGCCGCTGTTGACCGTCAGTTCCATGCGGAACTCGACCTTGTCGTCGAGCGTGCACAGTACGAGATCGGGATTGAGGATCTCGACGTCGGCGATCGCCTGGATTTGGCCGGCGGTGACTTCGCCCGGGCCGGTGGCCTTGAGCGCCAGGCGCTTGGGGCCGTCAGCATGCAGCTTCAACGCCACCTGCTTTACGTTAAGCACGATGTCGGTGACGTCCTCGCGCACGCCGGCGATCGAGGAAAATTCATGCAGCACGCCCTCGATCTGAATCGAGGTGACGGCAGCGCCCTGGAGCGAAGACAGCAGCACGCGCCGCAGCGCGTTGCCGAGCGTCAAGCCGAAACCGCGTTCGAGCGGCTCGGCCGTGATCACCGCATAGCGGCCCGCATCCTGCCCAGCAGTATCAATGCGAAGCTTCTGCGGCTTGATCAGTTCTTGCCAATTTTTCTGAAACACTTCTTTTCCTCATCGTTTCCCGGACATGTCGGATCACGCCCATTGCGTTCGACGGGTACTCACTCTCCGAACCTTACTCGTTGGGTGCAGGCTCGAAAAACCGAGCGCCGCACCCAATGAACTCCTTCGCGCGAATTAAACGCGGCGGCGCTTCGGCGGACGGCAGCCGTTATGCGGGATCGGCGTCACATCACGGATGGACGTCACGACCAGACCAACGGTCTGCAGCGCGCGCAGCGCCGATTCACGGCCAGAGCCCGGGCCCGAAACTTCCACTTCCAAGGTGCGCATGCCGTGCTCGACGGCCTTCTTGCCCGCATCTTCGGCCGCAACCTGAGCGGCATACGGGGTCGACTTGCGCGAACCCTTGAAGCCCATCATGCCGGCGCTCGACCAGGAAATCGCATTTCCCGCCGTGTCGGTGATGGTGATGATCGTGTTGTTGAAGGTCGCAGCAACGTGCGCAACACCGACGACGATGTTCTTCTTTTCTTTCTTGCGGGCGCGCGGCGCCTTCTTCTCGGGAGCGGCCATTTTACTTCGTCACCTTCTTCTTGCCGGCGATGGCGCGGGCGGGACCCTTGCGGGTGCGCGCGTTCGTATGGGTGCGCTGGCCGCGGACCGGCAGGTTTTTGCGATGGCGCAGGCCGCGATAGCAGCCCAAATCCATCAGCCGTTTGATGTTCATCGCCACTTCGCGGCGCAGGTCGCCTTCCACGAGGTAGTCGCGGTCGATGGCTTCGCGAATCTGAATGACTTCCGAGTCGGTCAGATCGTGGACGCGGCGAGTGGGGTCGATGCCCGTCTTCTCGCAAATCTCCTTGGCCTTTTGCGGACCAATGCCATGGATGTAGCGCAGGCCGATCCAGACCTGCTTCTGTGTCGGAATGTTAACGCCGGCAATGCGTGCCACGGGTCTTCTCCAAACGGGCTTCATGCCCGCAATTCAGTTCCAAACGTCTGCAACAAAGGCCCTACAAAACCGAAGCAGAAACGCCAAGGCCTTGAGAAACCTCAATTTCTCGACCGCAGGGGCGCGGATTATAGGGATGCGCGCCCCCCAGTCAACCGCCCCCTTTTACGGGGGAATTCAACATCTTAGCCGATCCCCAAACAGCCCTTGTGGCCGGCCTTTTCAATCACGTCCGCAATCAGCTTGGTGACTTCGCCGATCGGCAACATGCCGTCAACCGTCACCAGCTTGCCCTGCTTTTCGTAGTACGCCAGCAGCGGCGCGGTGTTCTGATGGTAAACCTTGAGACGGTTTGCAAGCGTCTCAGGATTGTCGTCCGCGCGCGCCACGCCGCCCGACTGGGCGATGCGGGCCTTGACGCGGTCGATCAGCACTTCGTCGGCGACTTTCAGCTCGATCACCAGATCGATCTGCGTGTCGCGGCTCTTCAACATGCCGTCAAGCGCTTCCGCCTGCGGAATGGTGCGCGGAAAACCGTCGAAGATGACGCCCTCGGCGCAATCCGGCTGGTCATAGCGCTCGGAAATGATCCCGATCACGACCGCGTCGGGAACCAGCTCGCCGGCCGCCATGATCGACTGGCATTTCTTCCCCAGTTCGGTGCCGGCCGCGATCGCCGCGCGCAGCATGTCGCCCGTGGAAAGCTGAACCCAGCCGTTCTTTTCCTGCAGAATCTTGGCCTGCGTGCCTTTGCCCGAGCCCGGAGGCCCAAAAATTACGAGATTCACCGACGCGCTCCCCTCAACTTCGCTTTTTTGATGAGACCTTCGTACTGCTGCGCGATCAGATGGCTCTGAATTTGCGCAACGGTATCCATGGTCACGCTGACCACGATCAGGATCGACGTGCCGCCGAGGGCGAACGACAAGCCCTCATGGGTCGCGAATTCGGGGATCAGGCACACGATCGTCAGATAAAGCGAGCCGATAACAGTGCACCGGGTGAGCACGTAGTCGATGTACTCCGCCGTCTTCTTGCCGGGACGGATGCCCGGGATGAAGCCGCCGTACTTCTTCAGATTCTCGGCCGTCTCTTCGGGGTTGAAGACGATCGAGGTGTAGAAGAACGCGAAGAAAATGATCATCGCGCCGTACAGGAACAGGTAGAGCGGCTGGCCGCGGCTGATCAGCTGAATGATGCTGGTCGCCCACTCCGGCAGGCTCTGGGCATTGAACTGCGCCACCGTCATCGGCATCAGCAGGATCGACGAGGCGAAAATCGGCGGAATAACGCCGGAAACGTTGAGCTTGAGCGGCAGGTGCGAGGATTCGCCGCCGAACATGCGCTGACCAACCTGGCGCTTGGGATATTGCACCAGAAGCCGGCGCTGCGCCCGCTCCATGAACACGATGAACCCGACCAGGGCCATCGCGAACACGACGAAGAATGCCAGAACCAGCGGGTTCAAGGCGCCCGTACGAGCCCCTTCCAACGCCTGCCCGATGATCTGCGGGAAGCGCGCCACGATGCCGGCGAAGATGATCAGCGAAATGCCGTTGCCGACGCCGCGGCTGGTGATCTGCTCGCCGATCCACATCAGAAGGATGGTGCCGCCGGTGAGCGTCACGACCGTGGTCAGGCGGAAGAACATGCCGGGATCAAGCACAATGCCCTGCCCGTGCTCGAGGCCGATGGCAATGGCGAAGGCCTGAACGGAAGCCAGCACCACGGTGCCGTAACGGGTATACTGGTTGATGACCTTCTGGCCCGCGGCACCCTCTTTCTTGAGGGCTTCGAGCTCGGGAAACACCGTCGTCATCAACTGCATGATGATCGACGCCGAGATGTACGGCATGATGCCGAGGGCGAAGATCGCCATGCGGCTGACCGCGCCGCCGGCCAGGGTGTTGAAGATGTCGAGGAGACCGCCGCCCTGCTGGTTGATGAACCGCGCCATCCCAGCCGGGTCGATGCCCGGCATCGGGATGTAGGTGCCCAGACGGGTCACGATCAGCGCGCCGAGCGTGAAAATGATACGCTGCCGCAGCTCCTTCGCCTTGGCGAAATTGCTGAGATTGAAGTTGGCGGCAAGTTGTTCGGCGGCTGACGGCATCGTCTACTCCAAATCGGCTGGGACCTAATATAGGGGTTCCTCAGCCGTTCTGCGCGGCCCGCTTTTCGGCAGACTTGATGCGCCGCTGCTGACGCTTGCCCGGCTCGCCCTTCTTGTTCATGTTGACCTTCTTCTTGAAGGTAACAGTCACAGAGCCGCCCGCACGCTCGACCGCTTCCACGGCCGACTTGGAGGCACCGGCCACTTCGATGGTCAGCTTCGAGGTGACTTCGCCCTTGGCGAGCAGACGAACGCCGTCGCGGCTCTTCGACACCAGGCCGGCGCCCCGGAGCACGGCCGCGTCGATCTTGGCGGAGGCATCGAGCTTCTTCTCGTCGATCGCCTTCTGAATGCGGCCGAGATTCACTTCGGCGAAATCATTGGCGAAGATGTTGTTGAAGCCGCGCTTCGGCATGCGCATGTGCAGCGGCATTTGGCCGCCTTCAAAGCCGTACACGGCATTACCCGTGCGCGCCTTGGCACCCTTGACGCCGCGGCCGGAGGTCTTGCCCAGGCCCGACGACGAGCCACGACCGACCTTGGTCTTCTTGTGGCGCGCGCCCGCCTTGTTGGCGATCTCGTTGAGTTTCATGTTACTTGCTCTCTTCGACAATCTCGACCAAGTGCTGGACGGCGCGGATCATGCCGCGAACTGCGGGCGTGTCCTCCAGCTCGCGGACGCGATGCATCTTGCCCAGGCCAAGGCCCTTGAGGGTTGCAGTCTGGATCGCCGGACGGCGGGCCGCGCTGCGCACCTGCTTCACGGTGATGGTCTTCTTGTTCTCGTCGGCCATGGTCGTGTTCCTTATGCGCCGGTGGTTTCGGCAGCGCCCTTCTGGCCTTCGCGGCGCGAGATGATCTCGGCAACGGAGCGGCCGCGGCGCTGCGCAACAAGGCGCGGCGACTGCTGCAGCTTCAAGGCATCAAAGGTGGCGCGAACCATGTTGTAGGGGTTCGAGGTGCCAACCGACTTGGCGACCACGTCGCCGACGCCGAGGGCTTCGAACACCGCACGCATCGGGCCGCCGGCGATAATGCCGGTACCAGCCGGAGCCGGACGCACGACGACCTTGCCGGCACCGTGATGACCGAAGCTCTCATGGTGCAGCGTACGGCCGTCCTTCAGCGGCACGCGGACCAGGGACTTCTTGGCCTCGTCGGTCGCCTTGCGGATCGCTTCCGGCACTTCACGCGCCTTGCCGTGGCCGAACCCGACCCGGCCGCGCTGATCGCCAACGACGACCAAAGCCGCAAACCCGAAACGCCGGCCGCCCTTCACCACTTTGGCGACGCGGTTGATATGGACCAGCTTATCTACGAACTCGCTGTCGCGCTCTTCGCGATCGCCGCGTTCTCTGCCTTCACGGGCCACTTGCTGTTCCCTCTCTTAGAATTCGAGACCGCCCTCACGGGCGGCGTCTGCGAGCGCCTTGACGCGCCCATGATAGATGTACCCGCCGCGATCGAAGACCACCTGCTTGACGCCCTTGGCAACGGCGCGCTCGGCAATGAGCTTGCCCACCACTTTGGCGGCGTCCAGGTTCCACGACTTGGCAACCTTGCTGCCCTTCTCGTTGGTCGAGGCAGAGGCAACCGTGCCGCCGGCCAGATCGTCGATGACCTGGGCGTAGATGTGGCGGCCCGAACGGAACACCGACAGGCGCGGACGGCCGTTGGCGTTCTGCACCAGGCGATAGCGGTTGCGCCGCTTGCGGCGGTCGAACAGTGTCGTTGTCATTTCTTCTTGCCTTCCTTGCGGCGGACATACTCGCCAACGTACCGCACGCCTTTGCCCTTATAGGGCTCCGGCGACCGCCAGGAGCGGATCTCGGCCGCGACCTGACCGACGAGCTGCTTGTTCATGCCCGAAACGGTCAAGAGCGTCGGCTTTTCGGCCGTGATCGCGATGCCTTCCGGGATCGGATAGTTGACGTCGTGGCTGTAGCCGAGCTGCAGCTGCAGGACCTTGCCCTGCACCGCCGCGCGATAGCCGACGCCCTGGATTTCCAGCTTCGTCGAGAAACCCTCGGTGACGCCGACGACCAGGTTGTTCACCAGGGTGCGGGAAAGGCCCCACATCTGGTCGGCGCGCTCGAACCCTTCGCGCGGGCTGACGACGACGCCGTGCTCCGGATCCAGCTTGACCTCGACCTCTTCCACCAGCGTGACGGAGAGCTCGCCCTTGGGACCTTTGACTTTGACCGACTGGCCATCGATGGAGGCGGTAACCCCCTTCGGCAGCGCAACCGGCTTCTTGCCGATACGAGACATTGAGCTTCTCCTAGAACACCTGGCAGAGGACTTCGCCGCCGACGTTCTTGTCGCGGGCAGAGGAGTCGGTCATCACGCCCTGCGGCGTCGAAACGATGCTGACGCCCAAGCCCTGGCGGTGAGGCTTTAGTTCCTTCACCGAGGTATAGACGCGGCGGCCCGGGGTCGATACGCGCTTCAGTTCGCGGATCACGGGGCGGCCTTCATGATACTTGAGCTCGATTTCGAGCTGCTTCAACCCGTCCTTGAACTCCACTTCCGCATAACCGCGGATGAAGCCTTCGGACTGCAGCACGTCGAGCAATGAGGTGCGCAACCGCGAATTGGGCGACACAATCTTCGCTTTGCCGCGAAGCTGGCCGTTGCGGATACGCGACAACAAATCGCCAATGGGATCGGAAATCGCCATGGTCCCGGTTCTCCTTACCAGCTCGCCTTGGTCATGCCAGGGATCTGGCCGAAATTCGCCAAGTCACGAAGCGCAATGCGCGACAGCTTGACTTTGCGGTAGTAGCCCTTCGAACGGCCCGACAGGTCGCAACGATGCTTGATGCGCACCTTCGAGGAATTGCGCGGCAGCTTCGAAAGCTTGAGGCGCGCAGCAAACTGCTCCTCTTCCGGAACCGCCGGGTCCTTCGCCTGGGCCTTGAGCGCAGCGCGCTTGGCGGCGTATTGGGCCACCAGCTTCTCGCGCTTCTTGTTGCGATTGATCTGGGAAATCTTCGCCATAACGCCTCGCCGTCAATTCGTGAAGGGGAACTGGAAGCCCTTGAGAAGCGCTTTCGCTTCCGCATCGGTCTTCGCAGAGGTGTTGAGGATGATGTCCATACCCCACACGGTCTCAGTCTTGTCGTAGTCGATTTCGACGAAAATCATGTGTTCCTTGAGACCCAGGGCGTAGTTGCCGCGGCCGTCAAAGCTCTTCGGGTTCAGTCCGCGGAAGTCGCGGATGCGGGGCATCGCCATGGTGACCAGGCGGTCCAGGAATTCGTACATGCGTTCCTGGCGCAGCGTCACGCGCACGCCAACCGGACGGCCGGCGGTGATCTTCAAGGTCGAAATCGCCTTCTTGGCCTTGGTGATCACGGCCTTCTGACCGGCAATCGCGGTCAGGTCGTTCAACGCGGCCTGGATCTTCTTGGTGTCCTGCGAACCTTCGCCGGCACCGATGTTCAAGACGATCTTGTTCAGCTTCGGCACCTGCATGCCGTTCTTGTAGCCGAACTCCTTCATCAGCGCCGGGCGGATGACCTCGAGGTAACGCTGCTTCATGCGCGGCGTATAGTTCGGGTCCTTAGCGGTCTCGCCGACGGCAGCGCCGGCAGCGGACTTGCTCTCGCCCTTCTTGGCCTTCTTGTCGGCCTTGGCTTCCGCCTTGGCCTTCTCAATCGGGTTGCCTTTCGGACCCTTCTCGGCCTTGGGCTTCTTTCCTGCTTCAGACATCGATGACCTCACCGGACTTCTTGGCGAAACGCACGCGGCGCCCGTCGCCCAGCACCTTCCAACCGACCTTCGTCGCCTCGCCCGACTTCGGGTCGATGTGCGCGAGATTCGACAGATCGATCGGCAGATCCTTGTTGACGATACCGCCCTGAGCACGCTGGGTCGGCTTCTGGTGGCGCTTGGCGGTGTTGACGCCAGAGACGACGGCCTTGCTCTCCTTGGGGAGAACCTTGAGCACTTCGCCCTTCTTGCCCTTGTCGCGGCCCGTGGTGACGATCACCCGGTCGCCTTTCTTGATCTTCGCAACCATCAGAGCACCTCCGGCGCCAGCGAAATGATCTTCATGTGGTTCTTCGCACGAAGTTCGCGAGTAACCGGTCCAAAAATGCGGGTGCCGATCGGCTCGCCCTGGTTGTTGACCAGCACGGCGGCATTGCCGTCGAAGCGGATCAGGCTGCCGTCCGGACGGCGCACGCCATGCGCGGTGCGCACAACGACGGCCTTGAGGACTTCGCCCTTCTTCACGCGGCCGCGCGGAATGGCTTCCTTCACGGACACCACGATCACGTCGCCGACGTCGGCATACCGGCGGTGCGACCCGCCGAGCACCTTGATGCACTCCACGCGACGCGCGCCGGAATTGTCGGCCACGTCAAGCTGTGTCGTCATCTGAATCATAACAATCTACTCCCGATGCTCGCCGTACCTATTTGCCGGACACGCGCTCGATCACTTCCCAGCACTTAAGCTTGGAGATCGGACGTGTTTCCTGAATGCGAACGATGTCGCCGACCTTGTATTCGCCGGTCTCGACGTGAGCGTGGTACTTCTTCGAGCGGCGGACGGTCTTGCCCATCACCGGATGAATGAAGCGACGCTCGACGTTGACCACGAGGGTCTTCGCGTTCTTGTCGCTGACCACGACGCCCTGCAGCACGCGCTTAGGCATGTTCTATTCTCCTCAACCAGCCTTGCGGCGCTGTTCGGCCAAAATCGTCTCGATACGCGCGATGTCGCGGCGCACGGCGCGGATGCGGGCCGTCTTCTCGAGCTGGCCGTTGGCCTTCTGGAAGCGCAGGTTGAACTGCTCCTTCTTCAGCTTGGCCACTTGGTCGTTCAGCTCGTCGGTCGACTTGGTGCGGAAATCATCGGCCTTGGTCGACGTCTTCGCAGCAGCAACCTTCTTGGACTTTTTGTCAGCCATCGGCGGCCTCACAGAGTGCGCGCGACGAACTTCGTCGCGACGGAGAGCTTGGCGGCGCCAAGGCGCATGGCTTCCTTGGCGGTGGCCAGATCGACGCCATCGATCTCAAACAGGATACGGCCCGGTTTGATCTTGGCGACCCAGTATTCCGGAGCACCCTTGCCCGAGCCCATTCGGACTTCGGCGGGCTTCTTCGACACGGGCACATCGGGGAACACGCGGATCCAGACGCGGCCGGCGCGCTTCATTTCGCGGGTAATCGCGCGGCGGGCCGCCTCGATCTCGCGGGCATTGATGCGTTCCGGCTCGAGGGCCTTGAGGCCGTATTCGCCGAAGTTGAGCTGCGTGCCGCCCTTTGCAGCGCCGTGGATACGGCCCTTGTGCTGCTTGCGGAACTTGGTTCGTGCTGGTTGAAGCATGGCGGTGTTCTTTCCGTCTTATTCGCCGGCCGGAGCGGGCGCATTAGCGTTGGAACGCTCTTTGCGCTCCGACTGCTGCTGGCCACGGCCCTGGTCCGTGTTCTCCGCATTCCGCTTTTCGACGGCAAACGGATCGTGCTCCATGATCTCGCCCTTGAAGATCCACACCTTGACACCGCAGGTGCCGTAGGTGGTCTTCGCCGTGGCGATCCCATAGTCGATGTCGGCGCGCAGCGTATGCAGCGGAACGCGACCTTCGCGGTACCACTCCATACGGGCGATTTCCGCGCCACCCAGACGGCCGCCGCAATTGATACGGATGCCCTGGGCGCCCAAACGCATCGCCGACTGAACCGCACGCTTCATCACGCGACGGAAGGCAACGCGGCGCTCGAGCTGCTGAGCAATGTTCTCAGCCACCAGCTTGGCGTCGATTTCAGGCTTGCGGATCTCGACGATGTTCAGATGCACTTCGTCAGTGGTGTACTTCTGAACGTCGGCCTTGAGCTTCTCGATGTCGGCGCCCTTCTTGCCGATCACCACGCCCGGACGCGCCGAGTGGATGGTGATGCGGCACTTCTTGTGCGGGCGTTCGATCACGACACGCGACACGCCGGCGGCCTTGAGGCGCTCGGTCAGGTGCTCGCGGATCTTGATGTCTTCCTGCAGGAGCTTGCCGTATTCCTTCTTGCCGGCATACCACCGCGAATCCCAGGTGCGGTTGACACCAAGCCGAAGGCCGGTCGGATTAACTTTCTGACCCATTACGCATTCTCCTCGGCAGGCGCGGCTTCAGCCGCTTTGGTCTTCTTCGGGGCTGCCTTCTTGGCCGGGGCCTTCTTCTTGCCCTTGGCCTTCTTTTCGGCAGCTTCCTTCAGTTCCTCGACCACAATGGTGATCTGGCTGAAGAACTTCTCGATGCCTGCGCCGCGACCGCGGGCACGCGCATGGAAGCGCTTCATGACCATGTTCTTGCCGACCGAAGCCTGGGTAACGACCAGGTTGTCGACGTCGAGGTCGTGATTGTTCTCGGCGTTGGCGATCGCCGACTGCAGAACCTTCTTGACCGCGCCAGCGATGCGCTTCTGCGAGAAGGTCAGCTCGTTGAGAGCCGCTTCGGCCTTCTTGCCGCGGATCGACTGAGCGACCAGGTTCAGCTTACGGGGGCTGACACGGATCATCCGTCCGATCGCCTTGGCTTGCGTGTCCGCGAGAACGCGGGCGCGTGCATCCTTGCCCATTATTCCGCCCTCTTCGCTTTCTTGTCGCCGCCACCGGAGTGACCGAA
>NZ_JBWZET010000068.1:0-2009 GCF_056722145.1 Rhizomicrobium sp.
TTGGTAGCTTTGCTGCATTGATGTGCTTCCATTGCAGCGAGTCATCTGGAAATGGGTGACTTCGCTGTATGTCCTGTATGGAGCGGGATAGCCTATGTGCATAGGCAGATCGGCACGAAATTCCGCCGATGAGCATGTACTTGTCGCGCGTTATTCCGCTTTCGTCTGTAAAGACCGCGTAATCGGAAAGGCGCGTGCTGTCCTGATGAAACGGAAGGCTCATGGTGGCCCAACATCAAGAGCGATAGACAAGAAATAGACTAGTGCTGATTCGCTGAAATACAGAGCGATTATTCGCGGTATCGTGGACACGAATGCAGCGAATTCGAAGCGAATTGTCGTGTAAATCTCCCTCGCCTACCGCCGCTTCGCCTTGATGTAGATCGGTGCGAGATTGGTATAGATCGCGTCGGCGTCGAGCACGCGCCAGGCGGCATTCTGGAATTGCGGCGGCAGGTTGGCGGGATCGACGAACTGCACCTCGAGCTCGGTCTGATAACCGCCCGGCTCGGTGCGGACAGCGGTGCCGTACATCGTGTGCCTGATCGTGACCTCGAAATCGAACCGGCTGAGGATAATGAAACCCTTGCGGCCGTGGCGCCTGGCCTCTTCGGCCGCTTTCAGCAAGGCGGCTTCTTCGACCATCGAGCCGGAACTCGATTGGGCGCCATTGAAGCGGATTTTGACGACGCCGTTGGCATCGGGATCACTGACGCGATAGCCCTCGGCCAGGTCGCTCGGCGCGCCGAACAGGCTGGTGGCGGTGCGGCTGTAGTCCGGGACGCGGCTGGGAATTTCCGCTGTCGGCAAATCGTTGAGGAAGGATTCCGGCGTCGAACTCCCCATTTCGGGATGGGTGCGCTTGAGCTCGTTGCGCAGCGCCAGCGAGAACGGCGTCGGCGGGCGCTTGGCCGGCGGCAAACGGGCTTCCAACGCATCGAGCAGATCAATCGAGGCCCCGCTTCGGGGCAGCGGCGCGAGACGGAGCGCGGCCATCACGTCGTCGGTCTTGCCGTCGTTGACCTTGATCCTCAGATCGATCAGCCGCGCCCATTCGTCGAGAAATTTTCCGCCTTCGCGGGCGGCGCGGGCGCGCGAATCGAGCAGGCCGGTGCGGGTCGCTTCGGCGGTCGGATCAGCGGCCTTTTCGGCGTCGGTCAATGGCGGCGGCGGCGCGCTGTCGCGGGCGAGGCGCTGACGGGCGGCATCGATCGCGGCATGTGCAGCGGCGGTGTTGCCGGTCGCGAGCAGGGCATAGGCGTAGGCGCCGCTGCGCGAAGCCCAGAACTTCTCGTCGAGGACAAATTGGGCCCAGATGTACCAACTGCTGGTGCGGGCCTCATAGTTGCGGTCGGCAAGGCCGGACCGGAGGTCAGGATAAAGCGCGATCACGTCGACAAACTTGCCGGTATCGATGGCCCGGATGAACAGCTCATCGATGGCGTCCGGCACCAGCTTGGCGAGTGCGTATTGCAGGGTGCGGAATTCCTGATCGCCGCCGGCAGGACCGAGCGCCAGCAAGCCGGTGTAGATGGTCTGGCGATTGAACGGACGTTGGCCGATCAGGCCGGTCACCATTGGCGTCGCCTTGGCCTGATCGCCGGCGCTGCGCACGGCATAAGCGCGGGTCATCGCCAGACCCCAGCCGAGGCTGCGGGCATAGAAGGGATCGTCATGCCCCGCCGCCACCGCTTCGGCCGCATCGAGATCGGCGTTGGCCTTGGCGTAGTCGCCGAGCGTGATCTGGTGGATGGCGCGGGCCCGCAGGAGGCTGACCTTGCGCATCCAGTAACGCGGCGCCAGATCGGCCAGCGCCGCATCGCAATCGGCGATGCCCACAACTCCGCCCTCCGATTTGGCGCGGGTAGTGCTGGTGCTTACGGCCGGTGCGAACAGGAAGGAGAACGGCGCGACATCGGTCATGCTATCGCCATCGGCCGTAGGCGCACCGTAGCCGTCGCAGCCGCGATATTGGTCGTTGGTCGCGGCCAGGGCTCCGACTGTGGTGG
>NZ_JBWZET010000069.1:0-4717 GCF_056722145.1 Rhizomicrobium sp.
CAGGCGCTGATCCCGATCAAGACGCTGTCGTTCTGGGACGGGGTCAACGTCACCCTCGGCCTGCCGATCGTGCGTACCTCGCCCGACCACGGCACCGCCTTCGAGATCGCCGGCAGCGGCCGGGCCGATCCGCGCAGCATGATCGCAGCGATCCGGATGGCCGCCGAAATCGCCGACGCCCGCGCCGCCAATGCGTGAGTGCACCCCCCTCTTTCCTCCCCCGCGGTGCTCCGCTTCGCGAGCCGCATCTTGTTGGGGTAGCGGGGGAGGTGCTGAGCATAAGCGAAGCGGAGGGGGGACCGGTTTGACGCCTTCGCCGCTACAATCCCCCCTCCGGCCCTTGCGGGCCGCCTCCCCCGCTATTTTGCGAACTGTGCGGCGCTTCCATTTGCGTTCCGCGGGTGAGGAAAGATGAGCGAGATCGACTCCCTGCCGCCGCTGCGCGACGTGATCGCGGCGCACGATCTGATGGCCAAGAAGTCGCTGGGCCAGAACTTCCTGTTCGACCTCAACCTCACCCGCCGCATCGCCCGTGCCGCCGCGTGCGAAGGTGCCGTCGTTTATGAAGTGGGCCCGGGGCCCGGCGGACTGACGCGAGGCCTGCTCGCCGAGGGCGCCGCCAAGGTGATTGCGGTGGAACGCGACCACCGCTGCCTCGCCGCCCTCGCCGACATCGCCACCGCCTATCCCGGAAAACTGACGGTCGTTTCCGACGACGCCATGAAAGTCGACGAGGCCGCGCTGCTGGCCGCGCACGGCGTCACCGGGCCGGTGCGGGTCGCCGCCAACCTGCCCTACAATGTCGGCACCGCGCTTCTGATCAAATGGCTGACGGCGCCGGTGTGGCCGCCGTTCTTCGCCAGCCTGACGCTGATGTTCCAGCGCGAAGTCGCCGAGCGCATCGTGGCGGCACCGGGGACCGAGCATTACGGCCGCTTGTCGGTGTTGACGCAGTGGCGCTGCAGCGCCCGCCTGCTGTTCGACGTCTCGCGCAGCGCCTTCGTACCGCCGCCGAAAATCGTTTCCACCATCGTGCGCCTGGAGCCGCTGGCCGAACCGGTAGCGCCCGCCGAGCTTGCCGCGCTGGAAAAGGTCACCGCCGCCGCCTTCGGCCAGCGTCGCAAGATGCTGCGCCAGAGCCTGAAGACGCTCACGCCTGATGCCGAAGCGCTGCTTGGCGACGCCGGCATTCCGGCCACCGAAAGACCGGAGCGGCTTGATGTTTCCGCCTTCGCCGCGCTGGCCCGTGCCTGGGTCGCGCGCCGCTGAGGCGGACATACGTACATCCCACGGTTGAGGCCGGGCGGGAAAATGTTTCACTTAGGTTAACTATGTTGCAACCGCGGCGGAGCGAACGTCTCGTCTTCGTCCGTGAGGGGATTTGATGGACACGAACCGAGACCATCTACGAGCCACGTTGAACGTGTCTCCGGATGCGATGTTCGTGGTCGACCGCAACGGCGTCATCGTCGAAGTCAGCGATGCGGCGGTCGAATTGCTCGGCTATACCCGCCATGAACTCGTCGGCCGGCCATCGACCATGCTGGTGCCGGAACGGATGCAGCTGCCCCATCGCCGCTTCCACGACAGCTTCTTCGCCAATCCGGCGCGCCACAGGACGGCGAACGGCATGCCGGTGCCGGTGCGCATCAAATCCGGTGCCGAGATCGCGGTCGAGATTTCGGTCGGTCCCCTGGCGATGGACGGTGAAGTCTTCATCATCTGCAGTGCGCGCGACGCTTCGGTCCGCATGGCGCGCGAGGATCAGCTTCGCATCACAATCGAGGAAACCGAACGGCGGCTGAAGGCCTCCGAACTCGACTTTCGCCGCACCAACGATCATTTCAAGCTGTTCCTCAAGCATGCGCCGGCCGCCATCGCGCTGTTCGACCGCCAGATGCGCTATCTGATCGTCAGCGACCGCTGGCTTTCCGATTACGGCCTTGCCGAGCGCGACATTCACGGCGTCAGCCATTACGACGTATTTCCCGAAGTTCCCGAACGCTGGCGAGAAATCCATCGCCGCTGTCTGGCGGGCGAAACGCTGAAATCGGACGAGGATAATTTCGAACGTCCCGACGGGCATACCGACTGGCTGCGCTGGGAACTTCATCCGTGGCGCAGCGGCGACGGTCGCGTCGGCGGCATGCTGATGTTCAGCGAACTGTTTACCGCCCGCAAGAACGCCGAACTGGCGCTGAAGAAAAGCTACATCGAGCTCGAACAGCGTGTCGCCGAACGCACCGCCGAACTCGAGCGGCTGAAGAACGAGGCCGACCGCGCCAACGCCCAGAAATCATGGTTCGTTGCCGCCGCCTCCCACGATCTGCGCCAGCCGTTGCAGGCTTCGCTCGCTTATCTGTCGGTACTGGCGCGCCGGACCGGCAGCGATGAGCTCGAAGAGCTGTGCGACAAGGCGCGTCTGCCGTTGAAGGCGATGAGCGACATCCTCGACGTGCTGCTCGATATTTCCGATCTCGAAAGCGGCCACGTCAAGCCGCAGTTGCGCGACTTCGACCTCTGCGAACTGCTGCAGCGCGTCATCGCCAACGCCCAGCATCAGGCCCAGGAAAAGGGCCTACGCCTGTCGTGCCTGCCGAACGCGCTGACAGTGCACAGCGACCCCAGGCTGCTCGAACGCATCGTCTCCAATTTCGTCACCAACGCCATCCGCTACACCGACAAGGGCCTGATCGGCATCTACTGCGAGGCCGTCGCCGGCAAGGTCTGCATTTCGGTCACCGACACCGGCATCGGCATTCCGAGCGAGGCGCTCGACAGCATTTTCCAGGACCACGTCCAGCTCGCCAATCCGGCGCGCGACCGGCGCAAGGGGCTCGGCCTCGGGCTTTCCATCGCCAAACGGATTGCCGACGCCCTCGGCCATCGCATTTCGGTGCGCTCCGATCTCGGCTACGGCTCGTCCTTCACCATCGAGCTGCCCGAAAGCCGCGCCGCCGCACCGGCGGTAACCGCCCCCGCAACACCCGCGCCGGCCGCCAGCGAACGGCCGGTGGTGCTGCTCATTGACGACGACCAGGATGTCGCCGAAGCGATGCAGATGCTGCTGCAATCGTATGATTTCGAAACCTACATGGCATCGAGCCGCGACGCCGCGCTGGCGATGCTGGACTCCGGGCTCAACCCGGGCCTGGTCTTGTGCGACTACCGCATGCCCGGTGCCAACGGCATCGACGTCATCCGCCAGGTCCGCCAGACGCTGAATGCCGAAATTCCGGCGGTGATCATGACGGGTGACATGGGCCTCACCGAAACCGACCTCGCGCGCTGCGCCGTGCTGCACAAGCCGGTGGACGTCGACAGCTTCTTCTCGGTGATCGGCAAACTGGCGGCGTGACGTTCGTCCGCGGTCTACGTAACTGCCTATATTGCCAGCGCCCGCCCGTTTCGTTAACGAACCGTTGGCGGCGATGCGTCACACTGCCGTCGCGATTTGAGGGGACCCGGCATGAGCGTCCACCACCAGCTCCATCATCTCCACCTCGGCGGCGAGCTTTTGCGCAACGCCAAGGAGCGGGCCAGGGTCGAGAAGCACTGGCACATTCTCGGCGACGCCAAGCCGCCCAAGCCGCCGAAGAAGAAGTATTCCTACATCGAAGAACTGACGCGGCTGCAATTCGAACTGCTCAAACTGCAGGAATGGGTGCGGCTGCAGGGGCTGAAGGTCGTCGTCATTTTTGAGGGACGCGACGCGGCCGGCAAGGGCGGCGTCATCAAGCGCATTTCCGAATGCCTCAATCCGCGCTCGTGCCGCGTGGTCGCCTTGGCGACACCGACGGAAAAGGAACGCGGCCAATGGTATTTCCAACGCTATGTGGAGCAGCTTCCGGGCAAGGGCGAGATCGTGCTGTTCGACCGCTCCTGGTACAACCGCGCCGGCGTCGAGCACGTCATGGGGTTCTGCTCGAAGGACGAGTACAAGGAATTCCTGCGCTCGTGCCCGCTGTTCGAAGAGATGCTGGTGCGGTCCGGCATCATCCTCATCAAGTACTGGTTCAGCGTCAACGACGAGGAGCAGGAACGCCGCTTCCTCGAGCGCATGAAGAACCCGATCAAGCGCTGGAAACTGTCGCCGATGGACGTCGAAAGCCGCGAGCGCTGGGTCGAATACTCCAAGGCCAAGGACGCCATGCTGAAGCACACCGACAAGCAGCTGACGCCCTGGTATGTCGTCAATGCCGACAACAAGAAGAAGGCGCGGCTCAACTGCATCGCCCACCTCTTGCGGCAAATTCCGTACAAGGACCTTCGCCCGGTGCAGATCGAACTGCCGCCGCGCCAAGCCGACAGCGGCTACCGCCGGCCCAAGAAATCGAAGCAGAACTGGGTCAAGGAGTGGTACTGAAGGCGGACGGTCCCGCGAGATCACGAATTCCGTCTTTATTCCCCCGCTATTGCACTGATGTGCGGCCCAACGGTTTGATCTCCTCGGGGGAAGAAAGTCATGGTTCCAAGCGAACGTCGGCGACCTAGAGCATCGGACGTTCAAGCGAGATCATTCTTTCCTCCCCCGCGATGCTCAAATCATGACACTGGCACGCCGCCGAAACAGCGGGGGAGGTGGCCCATCAGGGCCGGAGGGGGATATTTTAGCGCCGAATCGGTCCCCCCTCCGTCGCTTCGCGCCACCTCCCCCGCTATTTTGACGGCGGTGCGGCGTGAAAGGATCTGTCGGCGCGGGGGAGGAAAGATGAAC
>NZ_JBWZET010000070.1:0-11231 GCF_056722145.1 Rhizomicrobium sp.
GCGTCTTGAAGGCCGACGTGCCGCTGGCGCTCGACATTCTCGCCGACATTCTGACTCAGCCGACTTTCGAGCCCGCCGAACTCGAGCGCGAGCGGCAGGTGGTGCTGCAGGAGATCGGTCAGGCCAAAGACACGCCCGACGACATCATCTTCGATTATCTGCAGGAGGTCGCGTACCCCGGTCAGCCGATGGGATGGCCGATCCTGGGCGAGGAGGCGACGGTCGCCGGCTTCAGCCGTGACGATCTGTTCGGCTACATGGGCGAGAACTACCGCGCCGGCAGCATGATCCTGATCGGCTCGGGCGCCGTCCGTCACGACCATATGGTGCGCCTGGCCGAGGACAAGCTCGGCGGGCTCGCGCTCGGCACCCCCAAGGCGCCGGCCCCGGCCCGTTATGTCGGCGGCGAGATGCATGTGGAAGGCGACCTCGAACAGGCCCACATCGCCTATGCCTTCCCGGGCGTGTCGAACGTCGACCCCGACTGGTACGTCGCGCAGGTCTATGTCACCGCGCTCGGCGGCGGCATGTCCTCGCGCCTGTTCCAGGAAGCCCGCGAGAAGCGGGGCCTGTGCTACTCGATCTACGCCTTCGCCCATTCCTCCAAGGATGACGGGCTGGTCGGGGTCTATACCGGCACCGGTGAGTCCGAGGCGGCCGAGATCGGGGCCGTGGTGGCCGGCGAGATGGCTGCCCTGGCCGCAACCGCGACCGAAGAAGAGGTGTCGCGCGCGAAAGCCCAGCTCAAGTCGAGTTTCCTCATGGGGCTGGAGCGGCCGAGCGCCCGTACCGAGATGATCGCGGGGCATATTTTCAATTACGACCGGGTCTTAACGGTCCAGGAGATGACCGAGAAGCTCGCTGCGGTCGACGCCGGGGCGGTCCGCCGCTTCGGCGACAAGGTGATGCAGACGGGCTCTCCGTCGGTCGCGACCGTCGGTCCCGCTGGCAAGCTGGAGCGCTATGGCATATTTGCTGAGCGGTTCGGATTGAAGGCGGTACGCGCGGCGGAATGAAACCTGGGGCAATGGCGTTCATGCGAGGGCTGACGTTTCCCGGCGGTCAGCAGCCGGTGATACGTGGCGAAGACGTGTATCTGCGCTATCCCCGGATGCCCGATTTCAAAGCCTGGGCAAAACTCCGGGCCGAAAGCCGCGAATTCCTCACCCCGTGGGAGCCCGTCTGGGCCCGCGACGAGCTGACCAAAGGCGCCTTCCGGCGCCGCATCAAGCGCTACCAGAAGGAGACGAGGCTCGATTCCGCCTATGCCTTCTTCGTCTACCGCAAGGCCGACGACCAGATCCTCGGCGGCTGTACCCTGTCGAATGTGCGACGGGGTGTCACGCAAGCCTGCTCGCTCGGCTATTGGATCGGCCAGCGCTTCGCCCGCCAGGGCTTCATGTTCGACGCGGTGCGGGCCTTGATACCGTTCGTTTTTTCGACTCTCGGTCTGCACCGGATCGAAGCAGCCTGCTTGCCGAGCAATGCGGCCTCGCAAAACCTGTTGATCAAAGCGGGCTTCCGTCAGGAGGGGCTGGCGCGTAAGTATCTGCAGATCAATGGCGAATGGCGGGACCATGTCCTGTTTGCGCTGCTCGAGGACGAAGCGCCGGCAGGCTGAGCCATACAACGATAGCTTCAGGGAACAACACGCCTGTGATGAAACGGCTGGCCTTTGCGTTTGCGTGCATCGCCCTTCTGTGGACCTGTGCGCTGGCGGCCCAGATAGACCCCAACCTCGGTGCCACCGACAGCGTTCTCGAACTGAAGGCGAACTTGAAGCCGTTCGCGCCGCCGCCGGGCAACAAGGAGCCGGGGGCCTGGTTCACCTTCACCGCCGCCAATTTCGCCACCCGGCCGGTGACGCGCGTCTTCCAGGCCGGCCAGCCGCCGTCGAGCGGGCTGTCGATCGTGCCCCACGCCCAGCGGCCGATGGTCCTGCAGATCGTCACCACCACCCCCGGCATCCTGATCGAGCCGTCCAACGCCTATGGCCGCAAAGGCTTCCGGGTGACCATTCCGGCCTCGGCCAAGGTGAATTTTGCCGTCCGCATGGCGGGCGTGGGCGACGGGCCGTCGCTGCTGGCCTGGACTGAATCCGCCCTCAGCGCCCAGCGCACCAACATCGCCATCTTCGTCGCCGCCGTTGCCGGGCTGATCGCTGCCGCGGCCGTGATCGCGGGCGGGGTCGGCGTCATGACCCATCACTGGGCGCCGCGCTGGGCTGCCCTTTCGCTGATCGCCATGCTGCTGACGCGCCTGTCCTCGCTCGGTGTGTTCGATGGCTCGATCATGACCCCGATCGGCGGGCCGTACGGCCTGACGGCGCTGTTCGGCGCCATGGCGCTGGCGGCGGGGATGCGGTTCGTCAACATGGCGGTGCCGCTCGCTGATGTCTGGCCGCGTCAGGCGGCGTGGCTGCCGCGCCTCGAACTCGCCCTGCTGCTGCTCGGCGCGCTTGCCTACATCGGCATTCCCGGCATGACGCTGCTGACCGATGCAATTCTGTTCGTCGCGCCGATCGCGATGTTCGTCTATCTGTTCCAGCGCGACCGCCGCGGCTCGAAGCCGGCGCGGGTGCTGCAACCGGCGGCGGGCCTGTTCGCGATGGTGGCGGTCACCACCGCTTTCGCCGCGCTCGGCGGCTTCGGCTCGGCTTCGATCGTGCCCGACCTTGCCGGCGGGTTCGCCGCGGCGGGCGCGGTCATGCTGGCACTGGCGGTGACCGCGGGCGAGGGCATCACCATGATCCCGTGGCGCCATCACGCCGTGCCGCCGTCGCAGCCGCGTCCGGTCGCGCCGCCGCCGGCCCAGGTGCGCGTTGTAGTCAAGGAGCCCGAGGTTCCGCACGCTGCCATCGAAGCCATCGGCGCCTCGCGCCAGGGCGTGTTCGAACTCGACCTCGTCAACGATTTCGCGGTGCTGTCGGCCGAAGCCGGCGCCCTGATCGGTCTCGGCGAGGGGCGGCTGTCGCACTTCCGCTGGGTGGAAATGATTCATGCCGACGACCGCGCCGTCTACCAGCAGGCGGTGGGCGAATTCCGCAAGCAATCGGGTCTCGCCTTCCGCATCGAGTTCCGCGTGACGGGCGATGACGGGCGCACCCCGTGGCTCGAACTGCGCGCCACCATGAAAGGCCCCGATGGCGAGGCGGCGGAGCGCTGCGTCGGCTTGCTCGCCGATGTCACCACCCGCAAAGAGGCGGAAGCGGCGGCGCTCGATCGCTCGCTGGGCGATCCCTTGACCGGGCTCGGCAATCGCGTCGCGCTGGTGGAGGAGCTGGAAAATCTCGGCGCCCGGCTGCGTGACGCGGTGTTTGCTGTACTCGACATCGACCGCTTCAAGGCGATCCACGCCAGCCTCGGCGATGCCGGCGGCGACGACGTTCTGCTCAAGCTGGCGCAGCGCCTCGACCAGCGCTACGCCGCTTCAGGCCAGATTTTCCGCACCGGCGGCGACGGTTTCGCGCTGCTGCTGCCCAATCCCACCGAAAAGCCCGAGCAGATCGGCGCTGCCTTGGTGAAGCTGTGCGCGTCGGCGTACCAAGTCGACGACCGCAGCGTGTTTGCGCCGGTCAGCGTCGGCGTTGCGCTCGGCCGCGAGGCAAAGAATTCCATCGACCTGATGAAGAATGCCGAACTCGCCCTGGCTGAGGCCAAGCGTGAGGGTGGTGGCTGCGCCCGGCTGTTCACCCTCGACATGGAAGCGCCCACCGATCCGGTGGTGCTCGAAGCCGATCTGCACAAGGCGCTCGAGCGCGGCGAAATCGAAGTCTTCTATCAGCCGATCGTGCGGCTGGCCGACCGCAGTGTCGCCGGCTTCGAAGCGCTGCTGCGCTGGCGTCATCCCGAAAAAGGGCTGGTGGCACCGGCCGATTTCATCGCCCATTCGGAAGAGACCGGCCTGATCATTACGTTGGGGCGCCTCGCGATCGAACGCGCCGCCGGCGATCTCGCCGAATGGCAGCGCTATTTTCCGCTTCCCGAGCCGCTGTTCGTCAGCGTCAATCTCTCGCGCCGGCAACTGCGCGATCCGCAGCTTCTCGGCCGGCTCGAAGAGGTTCTCAAGCATGGCGGACTGGCGCCGGGCTCATTCAAGCTGGAAATGACCGAGAGCGCGATTGCCGCCGACACCGACACGCGCGCGCTGGCGGCCCGCATCCGTCAGCTCGGCGCCGGGCTGGCGATCGACGATTTCGGCACCGGCCTGTCGAACCTGTCGCAATTCGCCGACCTGCCGTTCGATACCGTCAAGATCGACAAGAGCTTCATCAACGGCGCGCCGTCTTCCAACGGGGTCGTGCTGGCGTCGATCGTGGCGATGGCGCACGAGCTGAGGCGCGCCGTGATCGTCGAAGGGGTCGAAACCGAAGCCGACGCCGCCCGCATCGCCGAACTCGGCTGCGAATTCGCCCAAGGCTTCCTGTTCTCCGGCGCCGTCATCGCGCGCGAAGCCATGACGATCATCGCCAAGGGATTTCGCAGATAAGCGAATAGCGAGTAGGGAGTAGCGAATAGGGTTGACTGCCGGAACCATCGCGCCACTTTCGCTATTCGCTATTCGCTATTCGCTATTCGCTATTCGCTTTTTTCACGCCCGTCCCGCATCCGCCGACAGCCCGGCGATCTGGGCACCGAGTTTGCCGATCGCGGATTCCCATTTGGCGTCATAGTCGGTGTCGAAGATCAGCGCCGGATCGGGATCGCAGTGAATCCAGCCGTTGGCGAGAATCTCGCTTTCGATCTGGCCGTCGCTCCAGCCGGCATAGCCGAGCGCCAGCATCGAGCGCGAGGGGCCGCGGCCGTGGCTGATCGCCTCCAATATGTCGGTAGTGGCGGTCAGCGAAACCCCGCCGGCGATATGCACGGTGGCATCGGCGGTGTCGTAGTCCGACGAGTGCAGGACGAAGCCGCGCCCCATATTGACCGGCCCGCCGAACAGGATCGGCGGCTCGGGCGCGTCGGTGGTGACGTCGATATTGAACTTGCCCATCAGATCGTTGAACGACAGCCCGTCGATCGGCTTGTTGACGATGATGCCCATCGCGCCCTTGGCCGAGTGGGCGCACATGAAGATGACGCTTTTCTCGAACCGCGGATCGGGCATGCCAGGCATCGCGATCAGGAGTTTTCCTTCCAGGAAATTGTCGCGTGGCTCGGGGGCGAGGGACATACGCTTCGGCATGCCTGAACGATAGAGCGCTTGCCCGGGCGAGAAAACGGGTTTTCCGCCAGCCCGGCCGAAAAATAAAAATGGCTCATAATCGTCACGAACTGTTCCAACGGCTTCCCGACCCTGCGCCAGTACGTTAAAACCATTCTAGATTCTTCAGGAGAGGGCCCATGACGATCAGGATCGGCGACAGGATACCGTCGGCAACACTCACCGAGATGCGCGACGGCGCCCCCCGGGCGGTCAAGACCGACGAGTTGTTCGCCGGCAAGCGGGCGATCCTGTTCGCGCTTCCGGGCGCCTTCACGCCAACCTGCAGCGCCAAGCACCTGCCCAGCTTCATCCAGTACGCGCCCGAGTTCGCCACCAAGGGCATCGACCTGATCGCCTGTTTGTCGGTGAACGATGCCTTCGTGATGGGGGCGTGGGGTCATGCCCAGGGCGCCGGCGACCGGGTGGTCATGCTGGCTGACGGCAACGCCGACTTCACCAAGACCGTTGGTCTCGACATGGACGCCACCAAGTTCGGCATGGGCACGCGCAGCCAACGCTACGCCATGCTGATCGAAGACGGCATCGTCAAGAAGCTGTTCGTGGAAGAACCCGGCGCCTATGCGGTGTCGAGCGCCGAACACATGCTGAAGGAAGTGTGAGGGGTTCTCGGCCTTCAACTGGAAAAACTGCTGTGATCCGAGCTCGGTGATCTACACCAGTTCAAGCCGCACTTTGCGACCGAGCATTGCTGCAGCGCGCTGCAATGTCGTCAGGGTGACGTTGCCGTCTCGAGGGTCGAGCAGACGGGCGATTTGACTGCGACTCGTGCCCATGCGTTCGGCCATAAGCTTCCGCGACAGGCCTTCATCTTTCATTGCCTCCACGATCTGCCATGCGATCACCTCTTTGATCGCGATCGCCTGGAGCTCGTCGCGTGTGCCTTCCGCCTCGAGATAGTCGTCGAGGGTCGATAACTTTTTTGCGTCGCGTTTCTTGTTGGACGGTGCCATCGTACACTCCTACTCGAACTCTTGTTTACGCTTGCGAGCGATCTCAAGTTCGCTCGCGGGGGTCTTCTGCGATTTCTTGATGAGGCCATGAAGCGCCACCAAGCGGCCTTGTGTGAAGCAAAAGAACAGCCGCGCAATCCGGTTGCAGCTCAAACTGCACCGCACTTCCCAAAGCCCGTCCCCGATCGACCGGCATAACGGCATTCCGACAGGCCATCGGAATTGAACGCGCATGAGGTCCAGCCCGATCACGCGCCGGTCCTCGTCATCGAGGCTGCGCAGCCAGTCGAGCACCACGTCGGAACCGGTTCGGCTGCGGTAGAAGACGACTGGAATCTTGCGAGGACGTGTCGGCATAGCTGATCCATATATGGTTCATGTACCATATATAGTCCACCCCTGGCAATGACGATTTTGCTGCATGTAAAGCCGCAATATCAGTCGATTACCGGCTCCGGCAGCGAAAGGTGAGGGGCGCCTCTTACGGAATCGCCCCTCTGGCCAGCGCATCCACGCGTTCGTTCTCGGCGTGGCCGGCGTGGCCTTTGACCCAGCGCCAGGTGACTTTGTGCGGCTTGGCGGCGGCTTCCAAGGCGCGCCATAGCTCTTCGTTCTTGACCGCTTTCTTGTCGGCGGTTTTCCAGCCGTTGCGCTTCCAGTTCGCCATCCATTTGGTGGCGCCGTCCATGACATAGCGGCTGTCGGTGTGGATCGTCACTTCGCTCGGGGTTTTCAGCGCTTCGAACGCCTTGATCGCGGCGGTCAGTTCCATGCGGTTGTTGGTGGTGGCGCGCTCGCCGCCGAACAGCTCTTTCTCGTGCGCGCCTGCGCGCAGGATCGCCGCCCATCCGCCCGGTCCGGGATTTCCCGTGCAGGCGCCATCCGTGAAAATCTCGATCTGACTCACAAACCATACTCCCCGACGCCGCGCACTTTGCGATGGAAGCGCAGCCGGCGGGAGTAATCGCGCGGGTCCTTGGGACGAACAAGGGCATGCGGGTCGTGGTTCAGCCAGTCATATAGTCGCGTCAAGAGGAAGCGCAGCGCCGAACCGCGCGCCAGCACCGGCAAGGCCTCGCGTTCGGCCGCCGTCAGCGGGCGCTGTTTGGCGTAGGCCGCGATCAGGCTTTTCGATTTGGTGACATTGAAGGCGACGTCGGGCTCGAAGCACCAGGCGTTCAGCATCACCGCGAGGTCGTAGGCGAAGGCGTCGTTGCAGGCGAAATAGAAATCGATCAGCCCCGACACCGCGCCGCCCATGAACAGCACGTTATCCGGGAACAGGTCGGCGTGGATCACGCCTTGCGGCAGGCCGCTCGGCCAGGCGGCGGTGATTTCGCCATGGGCGGTGGCGATCAGTTCGGCGAGGCCCGGTTCGACCTCGTCGGCGCGCGGCAGGCAGGCCTCCACCAACTCGCTCCAGCCGTCGTGGCCGAGCGCATTCTGGCGGGAGAGGGCAAAGCCCTTGCCGGCGGCGTGCATCTTGGCGAGGGCGGTGCCGGCGGCGGCGCAATGGCTGGCTTCGGGGCGGCGCAGCGAGACGCCGTTCAAGAAGGTAAACAGGGCCGCCGGACGGCCGCCGAGGGTGGTCGATTGGGCTCCGGCGAGGTTGCGGACCGGCAGCGGGCACTGGATGCCTCCGGCCGCCAGATGCTCCAAAAGCCCGAGGAAGAAGGGCAGATCCTCGGTCCGCACCCGCTTTTCATAGAGCGTCAGGATGAAGGAGCCTTTGGCGGTGGAGAGGAAATAGTTCGAGTTCTCGACCCCCTCGGCGATGCCCTTGAACGTCAGCGGGGCGCCGATGTCGTAGCCGGCGAGAAAGCTCTCGAGATCTTCGAAGGAAACGTCGGTGTAGACTGCCATCGCGCCTAAATTGCCAAAGCCGGCGTCCGGTTGAAAGAGGCTTGTTTGCCGGCGGCCCGGTGGGCGCCCGGATTACAGTGCTGTTATCCGATTCGGCCATGATCGGTTGCGGGCGTGTGCGGCTTTGGGTGCGTCCGTCCGCGCTTCCCATCAAAGTCCCGCCCGGGTACAGTCCGGCCCGTCGATGCAGGAGGCAACCTGAGCAGTCGCGCACGAGGCGCGGATTTGCTATGCCGGCCTTGCAATAACGTCCCCGGAAGGCCGCTGCCTTCCCATCTGAAGGCTCAGCGTCGGACCATGAAGCGCACCAAGCTTGTTCTGAATCTTGCGGCTTTGATCGCGACGGCGGCAACGCTGTCCGGTTGCGACACCTGGAGCGACGCGGTGAATTACATCCGCTCCGACAACGCGGCGGTCTGCCCCGACGCCGCCATCCTAGCCAATACGGCGATCATTCCGGTGTTCGATCCCAAGCAGGGCGCCGATCCGTCGAACGTGGTCTACACCGCGCAATTGACCGACCTGAAGTCGCGGTGCGACTACGTCAAGCGCACCAACAAGATCGACGCCAACGTGCATGTGACGGTGCGGGCGACGCGTCCGCCGGGCGGCGAGGCGGTCCATTACAAGGTGCCGTACTACGTTGCGGTCACCACCGGCGGCGACATCGTCGACAAGCAGATCCACTGGCTCGAGTTCGATTTCCCCAAATCGTCGGCGACGGTCGAGGTCAACACCCTGGTGGATGGCATCGATATTTCGGTCGCGCGCGATAAGAAATCGTACGAATACCATCTCTTGGTCGGCTTCCAGCTCACCCAGGTGCAGCTCGACTACAACAAGAAGATGGGGCAGTACCTGCCATGACGGCCCTGACCCGCGAGCTTGGCGCGATCGCTTCGGCGGCGTTCGCGGCTGAAGGCCTGCCCGCGGAACTGGGCGTCGTGAAACCGTCCGACCGTCCCGATCTGGCGCAATTCCAGTGCAACGGCGCGCTGACCGCGGCCAAGCTGGCGAAGACCAATCCGCGCGCGCTGGCGACCAAACTCGCCGACCGGCTGAAGCAGAATCCGCTCTTCGCCAAGGTGGAGATCGCCGGCCCCGGCTTCATCAATCTCGATTTGACCGATGACGCGCTGGCGGCGCGGGGCCAGGCGGTGGCGAACAGTGCCCGGCTTGGCGCCCCCGACACCGGCACCGGCAAGACGATGGTGATCGACTATGGCGGCCCGAATGTCGCCAAGCCGATGCATGTCGGCCACCTGCGTTCGGCGATCATCGGCGACAGCCTGAAGCGGCTGTTCCGCGCTAACGGCTGGAAGGTGATCGGCGACGTCCATCTCGGCGACTGGGGCCTGCAGATGGGCCAGCTCATCTCCGAAGTCGCCTTGCGCGGTCTGGCGCCGGTCTATTTCGACGCCGCCTTCGCTGGTCCGTACCCGGATGAATCGCCGGTGACGATGGAAGACCTGGAAGTGCTCTATCCGGCCGCGTCCGCCGCCTGCAAGGCCGATCCGGCGCGCCTCGAACTCGCCCGCAAGGCGACTGCCGAATTGCAGTCCGGCCGGCCCGGCTACATGGCGTTGTGGAAGCATTTCTTTGCGGTATCGGAAAAGGGCCTCAAGCGCGAATACGGCAGCCTCGGCGTCGAATTCGATCTGTGGAACGGCGAAGCCTCGGTCGATCCCTTGATCCCGCCGATGATCGAAGACCTGAAGGCCCGCGGCCTTGCCGAGGAAAGCGAAGGCGCGCTGGTGGTGCAGGTGGCCGAGCCCGACGACAAGAAGGAGATGCCGCCGCTGATCCTTCTGAAGTCCGATGGCGCCGCGCTCTATGGCACCACCGACCTCGCCACCATCGTCGACCGGGTCAAGACGTTCGATCCCGATTTCATTCTTTACGTCGTCGACCAGCGCCAGCACGGCCATTTCGAGCAGGTGTTCCGCGCCGCCAAGAAGACCGGCCTCGCCGGCAAGGCCGAGCTCGAGCACGCCGGTTTCGGCACCATGAACGGTCCCGATGGCAAGCCGTTCAAGACGCGGGCCGGCGGCGTGATGAAGCTGTTCGATCTCATCGCCATGACGACGGACGAAGCCAAGAAGCGCATCGCGGAAGCTGGTCTCGGTGCGGACTATCCGCCGGAAGAACAGGAAGACATTGCGCGCAAGGTTGGCGTCGCGGCGCTGAAATTCGCCGATCTCTCCAACTGGCGGCTGACCGACTACATTTTCGATCTCGACCGCTTCACCAAGTTCGAAGGCAAGACCGGGCCGTACCTGCAATATGCGGCGGTGCGCGTCCGCTCCATTCTGCGCAAGGCGGACGAGCAGGGCTTCGCCACCGCGGCGCCGGTGGTGCGTTCGGCCGAGGAACGCGCGCTGGTGCTGAAAATCCTGGCGCTGCCCGATGCGATGGAAGCCGCCGAAGACAAGCGGGCGCCGAACATCCTCTGCGAATACGTCTTCGAACTGGCGCAGGCGTTCTCGCGGTTTTACGCCGAGCACCACATCCTGTCCGAGAGCGATGTTCAACTGCGAGGTGCTCGCCTTGGCCTGTGCGCCCTGACGTTGGCAGTCCTTACCAAAGCCCTGGACCTGCTCGGCATCGAAGTCCCGGCGCGGATGTAGCTTTCCCGCAAGGCTTTCATAACGCTGTTGCCAGGATCGGCTTTGGCCGCGACCGGCCCTGTGGCATAACTTAACCGCGGGTGCTTTGCGCAGTCACGAAAGGTGGCGCGATGAATTTTGGCACCCTCGATTTCCAGACATCGCCGCAGGATTTCCTCGAATTCGCGCATCATTGCGACTTGTTGTGCGACGGGCGCCCGATGCCGCGCCAGCAGGATTTTTCCGTCGCCAGTGTCGGCTGGCTGCATGACCGGCTCTACCGGCTCGATGTGCTGAACGACGGCGGCGATTACCTGTTTCATACCTTCGGCATCTTCTGGCAAGCCGCTTACGGCGAGGATTTCGTCGGCAAATGGCTGAGCGAGATCGAGGCACTTACCGACAAGCTCGATGCCTTGCGGGCGGTGCTCGATCACGTTGTGGCGGCGCGGGCGCCGCTGGCCTGCAAGAGCACGCTGGTCTGGCCCGGCCGCGCCGAAATCACCTTCGACCGGCTGATGGTGCCGTTCACGGTTGATGGCGAGACGGTGTCGCAGATCCTGGTGCTCGCGCATTGCGACGAGGC
>NZ_JBWZET010000071.1:0-5001 GCF_056722145.1 Rhizomicrobium sp.
AGCTTCATCGAGCCGTTCCAGGGCGCGGCGACCGGCGTCGGCGGCATCATGCGCGATGTCTTCACCATGGGCGCGCGGCCCATCTCCCTCTTGAACGCCTTGCGCTTCGGCGCGCCGGAGCATCCCAAGACCCGTCGCCTGGTGGAGGGCGTGGTGGCCGGCATCGGCGGCTATGGCAATTGCATGGGCGTGCCGACGGTCGGCGGCGAAACCAATTTCCATAAGTCCTACAACGGCAACATCCTGGTCAACGCGATGTGCGTCGGCCTCGCCAAAGCCGACAAGATTTTCTATTCGGCGGCCAAGGGCGTCGGCAATCCGGTGGTCTATGTCGGCTCCAAGACGGGCCGCGACGGCATTCACGGCGCCACCATGGCCTCGGCCGAGTTCAACGAGGACAGCGAGGAGAAGCGCCCGACCGTGCAAGTCGGCGACCCCTTCACCGAAAAGCTGCTCTTGGAAGCCTGCCTCGAACTGATGGCGACCGACGCCATCATCGCCATCCAGGACATGGGCGCGGCGGGGCTGACCTCGTCGTCGTCGGAAATGGCCGACAAGGGCGGCGCCGGCATCGAAATCGATCTCGACAAGGTGCCGCAGCGCGAAACCAATCTCACCGCCTACGAGATGATGCTGTCGGAAAGCCAGGAACGCATGCTGGCGGTGCTGAAGCCGGGCCGCGAAGCCGAGGCCGAACGCATCTTCAAGAAATGGGAACTCGATTTCTCGGTGATCGGCTATACCACCGACACCCATCGCATGGTCGTCCGCCACAAGGGCGAGATCGTCGCCGATATGCCGGTGACGGCGCTGTCGGATGCCGCACCGATCTATGAGCGTCCGTATGTGAAGCGCGCGCCCGAACAGGGCACGCCCGCCTTCGATCCCAAAAAACCGGCGATGGAATCCTTGCTCAGGATGCTGTCCTCGCCCGATCTGTGCTCCAAGCGCTGGATCTGGGAGCAGTACGACTACACCGTGATGGCCGACAGCGTGCAGCGCCCGGGCGGCGATGCCGCGGTGGTGCGCATCCATGGCACCGACAAGGGGCTGGCGTGCTGCACCGACGTGACGCCGCGTTACGCCAAAGCCAATCCGTTCGAAGGCGCCAAGCAGGCGGTGGCCGAAGCCTGGCGCAACATCACCGCGGTCGGCGGCACGCCCTTGGCGGTGACCGACTGCCTCAACTTCTCCAATCCGGAAAAGCCCGAAGCGATGGGCGAGATCGTGGCGGCGTTGGAAGGCATGGGCGAAGCCTGCCGGGCGCTGGCGTTTCCGATCGTGTCGGGCAACTGCTCGCTCTACAACGAGACCCAGGGCGAAGGCATTCTGCCCACCCCCACCATCGGCGGCGTTGGGTTGCTGAAGGATGTCGGCAAGATGGCGACCATCGCCTTCAAGCGCGACGGCGATGCCATTCTTCTGATCGGCGAGACGAAGGGCCATCTCGGCCAGTCGATCTACATTCGCGAGATTGAAGGCCGTGAGGAAGGCGCTGCGCCGACGGTCGATCTCGCCCTTGAAAAGAAGAATGGCGATTTCGTCCGCAAGCTGATCGAATCGGGCGTCACCGACACGGTGCACGATGTCGCCGACGGCGGCCTGCTGGTGGCGATCGCCGAAATGGCGATGGCCGGCGACATCGGCGCCACCCTCAGGGCCAATCCGGAAAACTTCATCCCGTTCTGGTTCGGCGAAGACCAGGCCCGCTATGTGGTGGTGGTGCCGGCGAAGAATGCCGACGTCCTCCTCGCCAAAGCCGACAAGGCGGGCGTGGCGGCGATCCATCTCGGCGTCACCGGCGCGGTCTCGGCCTCGGGCGCCCCGGCCTTGGAAGGCGTCGGCCTGCCGGCGGTGACCGTCGGCGCGCTGAAGGCGACCCACGAAGCCTGGCTGCCGGGCTATATGAAGGGGTAACTCTCTCCCCTTGGGGGAATTCACAGGCGCCTGATCACACCAATTGTCATCGGCCGTGATGCGAAACCTGGATGGCCCGCATTCGCCGGGCCATGACAAGCGGGGGCGCGTGCCCTAGTCTCCCCTCATGCCGATGCCTGCTGCTGAAATCGAAGCCTTGCTGAAAGCCGCCTTCCCGGATGCGGAGGTGGTGCTCGAGCCGCTCGCCGCCGACAATGACCACTTCAAGGCTGTGGTCACCTCCGCTGCCTTCGAAGGCAAGTCGCGGGTGGCGCAGCACCAGATGGTTTATGCCGCCCTCAAAGGGAAGATGGGTGGCGCGCTGCACGCGCTGATGCTGACGACGAAGGCGAAGTAGCCACGCCGTCACTCTGCGCCTTGACGCCGGCCGCGGCAGGTCCTACCTGATAAGACAGTTTTGAAGGGTTCCAAGATGAGCGCACACGACCAGATCGCCGAAGCCGTATCGTCCAACGACGTCGTTCTTTACATGAAGGGCACGCCGGTGTTTCCCCAGTGCGGGTTTTCGGCGGCGGTGGTGGATGTGCTGACCAAGCTGGGCGTCAAATTCAAGGCGTTCGACGTGCTCGCCGATGCCGATCTGCGCCAGGGCATCAAGGAATTCGCCAATTGGCCGACCATTCCCCAGCTCTATGTGAAGGGCGAATTCATCGGCGGCTGCGATATCGTCCGCGAGATGTATGCGTCCGGCGAGCTGAAGGAATTGCTCGCCGAAAACGGCGTCGCCACAACCGCTTGACGGTGTCCCAGGGGGCGTTCCGAAATTCCCGCGTGCTGGGGCTTGTTGCCGTGCTGTTAACTATGTGACCGCTATCATCCGCCCGTCGAACGGACCGATGAGGTGTCGATGGCCACTGCAGACACAGCGAACGAGAACGCACGCCGACGCGTGTTCGTCGTCACCGCCGGGCTGTTCGTCATCTGGGGCGTCGCCCTCTGGCTCTACAACTCGCTGTTCTTCAAATATTGCAAGTTCTTCGCGCTCGGCCCGACCGAGGTCGCGGGGTCGCTGGCGGTGTTCCATGTCGCCTATATGCTGCTGGCCCTGCCCGCCGTCCGCTTCCATCGCCAGTTCGGCTACAAGCTCGGCGTTCTCGCCGGCCTCAGCGTATTCGGCATCGGCGCCTTCCTGCTCTATCTCGCCATCATCGAGAATTCAGCACTCGTCTTCCTCGCCTCCGTGGTGGTGATCGGGGCCTGCGGCGCCTGGCTCGACACCTCGCTCAATCCGCTGGCGGCCCTAAGCGGCCCCGCCGACACCGTGGTCAAACGGCTTAATCTCGCCGGCGCCTGCAACGGGGTCGGCCTCTTCCTCGGCAACTTCACCGCCGTGGTCGTGCTCGGCAAGGACTACAATCTTTATTCGGGCACCGAACAATGGGCGGCGCGGCCGTATGTGCTGGTCGGGCTCGGCGCCATCCTGCTCGCCTTCCTGCTCGAACAGGTTTCGCTGCCGGATTTCGCCGCCAAGGGCACCTGGAACAAGCAGGACGCCGCAAGCAAACCGTCGCTTCGCGCGCTCACCGGCGACAAGGGACTTCTCTTCGCCGCCGTGGCGCTGGCCTGCTATTGCGCGGTCCTGACCATCGTGTGGACCGCCAACTACAAATACGTTCGCGCCGAATTGCCGGGCCATCTGGTGCCGGTCCTCGAGCGCGGCTGGCTGTGGTTTGCCGTCGGCCGCCTTGTTTTCGCGATCCTGATGCGATGGATCGAACCTGTCCGCCTGTTCGCGGTGGCCGCAGCCATCGGCACGATCGCGATCGCGACGGCCGGCCTGATCGGAGGCGAAGCCGGCTGGATCTCGATGCTGGTCGTCAGCTTTGCGATCGCGCTCAGCTATCCGACCGTATTCGGCATCGCGCTGTCGCGCCGGGGCGAGCAGCTGGCGCTCGCTGCGGGCCTGCTGGTGATCGCGACGGGTTTCGGCAATGCCGCCTCGTCGCTGGTCTCGAGCTATGCGCTGGATGCGCTCAACCTGACACCGCGTCTGGTCGTGCTTGGCGCTCTGCCGTTCCAGGCGGTCCTTCTCGTCTTTGCCGTGAAATCGGCGCTCAGCCGTTCGGGAAATGGCGCTCGACCACCGCTTTAAGCGCCGGGCGTTCCGCCAAGGCCGCCGCCATGGCGCATATCTTCGGGATGAACGCTTCGCGCCAGCCGCCTTCGCGGGCCTCGCGCCAGCGCGAGAACATCACCGCGTAAATGTCGAGCACCGAGAAATGTTCGCCGAGGAACCACGGCCCGGCAACGGCCACTTCCACTGCCAGCAGCCGGTCGCGCAAACGGCGCTTGGCGCTCAGCTTCAACACCGCCGCGCCCTTGAAATCGGCGACGAAGCGTTCGGGGTAATCGGCGATCTCCACCATCGGATAAATCTCCGACGCCATGAAGGCGAGCCAGCGCAACGCCTCAGCACGATCGGAGGCGCCTGGCGGCGGCAACAGATGCGCCTCGGGATGGCGTTCGGCGATCAGGGTGAGCAGCGCCGCGGTCTCGGTGACAATGCCGCCTTCGGGAAGCTCGAGCGCCGGAACCTTGCCGCTTGGATTGAGGGCGCGGAAGGTCTCGGATTTCTGCTCGTCGGCGTCCAGGCTGATGGGGCGAAAGTCGAGCGCCGCACCGGCCTCCGCCAGCGCCGCGTCGACACAGAACGCGCCTGAACCCGTGTCGCCATAGAGGATGTACATCCGCGCCGTCTCCTGAAGCCCTTATAACGCAAAAGCCCCGCGCGGATGCACGGGGCTTCGCAAATCTTCGAGCAGGCCGTCAGGCTTAGCGCGAATAGAATTCGACGATCAGATGCGGCTGCATCTGCACCGCGTAGGGCACATCCGCCAGCTTCGGGGTGCGCAGGAACTTGGCGCCCTTGCCGTCGTCGACTTCGAGATAATCGGGCGTGTCGCGCTCGGGGCTGCGCGAGGCTTCCATCACCAGCGCCATGTCCTTCGCCTTGGCCGACAACTCGATCACGTCGCCTTCGCGCAGCTGATAGGAGGCGATGGTCACCCGCTTGCCGTTGACCTTGACGTGGCCGTGGCTGACGATCTGGCGCGCCGCGAACGG
>NZ_JBWZET010000072.1:0-3073 GCF_056722145.1 Rhizomicrobium sp.
ATCGGTGGGTATCGGTGGTCTTGCCGATCACCGCGAAATCCAATTCCCATTTGCGGAAGATTTTTTCCGCTTCCGCCTCGCGGCCCGGCTTCAAGACCGCCAGCATGCGCTCCTGGCTTTCCGACAGCATCATCTCGTAAGCGGTGAGATTGGTCTCGCGCTGGGGCACCTTGTCGAGATCGATCTCGATGCCGGCACCGCCCTTGTCGGCCATTTCCGACGACGACGAGGTCAGGCCCGCCGCGCCCATGTCCTGAATGGCGATGATGGCATCGGTCGCCATCAGTTCGAGGCAGGCCTCGAGCAGCAGCTTTTCAGTGAAGGGGTCGCCGACCTGCACCGTCGGACGCTTCTCCTCGGAATCCTCGTTGAATTCGGCCGAGGCCATGGTGGCGCCGTGAATGCCGTCGCGGCCCGTCTTGGAGCCGACATAGACCACCGGATTGCCCGCGCCCTTGGCCGCCGAATAGAAAATCTTGTCGGATTTGGCGAGGCCGACGCACATCGCGTTGACCAGGATGTTGCCGTTGTAGGATTTGTGGAAATTGGTCTCGCCCGCGACGGTCGGAATGCCCATGCAGTTGCCATAGGCACCGATGCCGGCGACGACGCCCGATACCAGGTGGCGGGTCTTGGGATGATCGGGTTCGCCGAAGCGCAAGGCATCGAGGCTGGCAACGGGGCGCGCGCCCATGGTGAAGACATCGCGCATGATGCCGCCGACGCCGGTCGCCGCGCCCTGGAAGGGCTCGATGAACGACGGATGGTTGTGGCTTTCCATCTTGAAGACACAGACGTCGCCATCGCCGACATCGATGATGCCGGCATTCTCGCCCGGCCCCTGGATCACCCACGGCGCGCTGGTCGGCAGTTTCTTCAGATGCACGCGGGTCGATTTATACGAGCAGTGCTCGCTCCACATCACCGAGAAGATGCCGAGTTCGACGATCGTGGGCGCCCGCCCCAAAAGTTCGAGAATGCGGGCGTATTCGGTGTCGTTGAGGCCGTGTTCCTTGACGACTTCGGGCGTGACGGCGACAGGGGCGTTCATGTCTTTCGTTCTTTCACTTCGTCATGGCCGGGGGGCCATCCAGTTCAGCCAAGCGCTTCCAGCAAACCTTCGAACATCGCTTTGCCGTCGGTGCCGCCCAGCAGCGGATCGCAGACCCGTTCGGGATGCGGCATCAGGCCGAGGACGTTGCGCTTGTCGGAGAGAATGCCGGCGATGTCGCGGGCCGAGCCGTTGGGGTTTTCGCCGCGCGCATATTTGAACACGACGCGGCCTTCGCCTTCCAAGCGGTCGAGGGTCTCGGTGTCGGCGAAATAATTGCCTTCGCCATGCGCCACCGGGAACACCACGCGCTGGCCGGCGGCGTAGGCGCGGGTGAACACCGACTGGGTTTCCACCACCTCCAGCGCTTGCGGCCGGCAGACGAACTTCAATCCGGCATTCTTCATCAACACGCCCGGCAGCATGTGGGTCTCGGTCAGCACCTGGAAACCGTTGCAGATGCCAAGCACCCTGACGCCGGTTTCGGATTTCTCCTTGACCGCGCGCATCACGGTGGACTGGCCGGCCATGGCGCCGCAGCGCAGGTAGTCGCCATAGGAAAAGCCGCCCGGCAGGACGATGAGGTCGACGTCGGGCACGTCACTGTCGGCATGCCAGACCATGATCGGCTTGGTTCCCGTGACCTGTTCCAGTGCGGTCGCCGCATCGCGGTCGCAGTTGGAGGCGGGAAAGACGATGACCGCGCTTTTCATGCCGAGAGCTCGATTTCGTATTTCTCGATCACGGTGTTGGCGAGCAGCTTCTCGCACATCTCCTTGATCTCGACCTGCGCCTTGTCGGCGTCGGTTTCGGCGAGTTCGATCTCGATCAGCTTGCCCTGGCGGACGCCGCCGACCGAGGCGAAACCGAGATTGTTGAGCGCGTGCCCGATCGCCTTGCCTTGCGGATCGAGGACGCCATTTTTCAGGGTGACGAAGACGCGCGCTTTCATGAAGGGTTCCTTTCGACAGCCGTCCGCGCGAGCAGCAGAAGGCACACTACCCCTCCAAAATGGTGCTGCTTCGCGAAATTCGTGCCGCCTCGACCCTTCGGGGAGACGAAATTAGACCCGCCCGCGCGGAAAACCGACGCTAGCGCACCAGCATCGGCCCTTTGGCTTCTCCTTGCCCTGATTCGGGGAGGATTCCCAGGCGACGTGCGACCTCAGAGTAGGCCTCCATCAAGCCGCCGAGATCGCGCCGGAAGCGATCCTTATCGAGTTTCTCGCCGGTGGCGACATCCCACAACCGGCAGCAATCGGGGCTGATCTCGTCGGCGAGAACGATGCGCATGTAATCGTTCTCCCACAGGCGGCCGAATTCGACCTTGAAATCGACCAGTTTGATCCCGGCGCCGAGGAATAGGCCGGTCAGGAAGTCATTGATCCGAATGGTTAAATTTACAACGTCATCGAGATCTTGCGGACTCGCCCAGCCAAACGCGGTGATGTGCTCTTCCGACACCCAGGGGTCATGCAGGGCGTCGTTCTTGTAATAATATTCGATGATCGAGCGCGGCAGCGGGGTGCCTTCCTCGATGCCGAGGCGCTTGGCCAGCGAGCCTGCGGCCACATTGCGCACCTTGACCTCGAGCGGAATGATCTCGACCTCTTTGACGAGCTGCTCGCGCATGTTGAGGCGGCGCATGAAATGCGTCGGCACGCCGATCGCATTGAGCTGGCTCATCAAATATTCGCTGATGCGGTTGTTGAGGACGCCTTTGCCCTCGATCACCGCTTTTTTGGTCGCGTCGAAGGCGGTGGTGTCGTCCTTGAAATATTGCACGACGGTACCCGGCTCCGGACCCTCGTAAAGGATCTTGGCCTTGCCTTCATAGATCATGCGCCGGCGCTTCATATTCATGGACCCTGCCTGGCGCGTCGTGGAACGCCTCGGAGTGAAAATGCGAAGCGGGGCCTTCCTCGACCCCGCGAGACCCCAAAATAAGCATCCCTGGCTCCGGGGGCAACGTGGCGTGTGCGGATTGGCTTAAGGGCGGCTTGCGGGCGCCTTTCCGGGGTGT
>NZ_JBWZET010000073.1:0-3761 GCF_056722145.1 Rhizomicrobium sp.
GCAAAACCACTGACATCGCTGTCAGGGAGCTTTGCAAATCATTCGTCCTCCTTCATGAATTCTTTCATCATCGCCGTGCAAGAACCTGGCGCGGCTGTGATCAAGAGGCATATTGACAATGCTGGATCACAGACGTCGGGTTTTCGCTCGAGCGGAGGAAAGCGGGGCACATTCTGCGCTCCCACAAATCAGGGGTTCAAAAATGAAGACTTCCACGATCCGTGGCCTCAAGAGCGGCGCCGCGCCGCTTGTCCTGGGCCTGGCCATGCTGGCCGGCCCGGCTTTCGCGCAGGCGGCGCCCCAGCCGGCCGACCAACCGGCCGCCGAAGAACCGGCCAGCACAATCATCGTCACCGGTTCGATCGTGCGCAATGCCGCCGCCGCGACCGCCTCGCCGGTTACCTCGCTTTCGGCACAGGATCTCAGCACGCGCGGCATCACCACGGTCTCGGATGCGCTCCAGCAGTTGACCGCGAACAACGCCGGCACCGACCCGTCCAGCTGGTCGCCGTTCGGGTTCGCCACCGGCGCAAGCGCGGTTTCGCTGCGCGGCCTGAGCGATGCCTACACCCTCACCATCTTCAACAACCTGCGCAGCGCGCCTTACCCGCTGGCCGACGACGGCTACCGCAACTTCGTCGATGCCAACACCATTCCCGATTCGATCGTTGACCGGATCGACGTCCTGCAGGACGGCGCCTCGGCGACTTACGGCGCCGACGCTGTGGCCGGTGTCGTCAACGTCATCGTCAAGAAGCAGATCACCGGCCTGCACCTGAACGCTTCGGGTGCGATCTCGCAGCGCGGCGATGCCGGCGAGCGCCGCGCCGATGCCACCTATGGCTTCGGCAAACTCGATGAAGATGGCTACAACGTCTACATCAACGGCGAATACCAGATCAACGATCCGCTCTACATGAACCAGCGCGGTTATCCGTTCAACACCGCCGACCTCAGCGCGTTCTGCGGCACCGCCAACGGCCTCGGCTCCGTCGCCGCCGGCCAGCAGACCTGCATGACCAACTCGGTGCTCAATGGCATCCAGGCAGGCGGCGGCTACAACGGCTTCCAGTCGACGACCATCCCGTTCGTGCGCCAGTACGCCGCGCCGGGCGTCGGCGCGACCGGCCCGTACCAGCTGCTCAATCCGGCGGCCGGCTGCGGCGGGCTCACGGCGGTCACCCTGACCGCTGCGCAGATCAACGGTTCGACCTCGACCCCGCAGACGGTCTGCCAGCAGGACCTGGCGAAGCAGTACTACCAGTACGACCCGCGCATCGAACGCTGGGGCGCCAACGCCAAGGCCACCTTCAAGGTCGGCTCGAACGCCGAAGCCTACGCGATGTTCAACTTCTACGACGTGAAGACGGCGAACCAGTACACGCCGCTGAACTTCGCCGGTGCAACCGCTGCCGGCGGCACCACCATCACCACCAGCCAGATCTATCTGCCTGCCTATGTCTGCCCGACCGGCACCTCGACGGTGGTCGGCGGCATCCTCTCGGCCAGCGGCTGCACCGCGGCGAACGGCACGCTCAACCCGAACAACCCGTTCGCGGCATCGGGTTCCGTCGCGCGCCTGGCAGCCCGTTACGACCTGCCTCGCCAGACGTTCACCGACGCCAAGACCTATCGCATCTCGGGTGGCATCGACGGCTCGTTCGGCGAAGGCTGGAACTATGACATCGGCGCCACGGCAAGCTGGGTGACGCTCGACACGCTGCAACGCAATTACATCTACCTGCAGGGCCTGATGGACGCCGTTGCCCAGGGCACCTACAACTTCGTGAATCCGTCGGCCAATTCGGCTGCGGCTCGCCAGTTGATCGCGCCCGACAACTTCAACCACTCGGTCTCGAAGCTGACCCAGATCGTCGGCACGATCAACAAGGACTTCTTCAAGCTTCCGGGCGGCTCGCTCAACTTGGCGGTCGGCGCGGAATATCGTTATGAAGCGATCCACAATCCGAGCGCCAACCCGGCCAACAACGCCAACCCGACTGACCGCTTCTACAGCGTCAATTCGGTCGGTGTGGACGGCAGCCGCAGCCAGTACTCGCTGTCGTACGAAATCACGGCTCCGATCCTCGACACGCTCAAGGTGAAGGCGGAAGGTTCCTACGATCACTACTCGACCGGGCAATCGCACTTCTCGCCGAAGTTCGAGGCGGAATTCCGTCCGATCCGCGAGCTCAAGATCCGTGGCACCTATTCGCAGGGCTTCCGCATCCCGAGCTTCAACGAAGCGTTCGGCCTGCCGACCACCGGCTATGTCAACACCAGCATCAACTGCGCAACCTACGTCGCATTCTGCGCCGCGCACGCGAGCAACTTGTCGTACACGTCCGGGCAATACTCGTATGGTCTGACGTCGGTCGGCAATCCGGCGCTGGCGCCTGAAAAGTCGAAGTCGTTCACCGCCGGCATCGTGGTGACCCCGACCCCGCGGATCCAACTGACCGCCGACTTCTGGTACGTGAAGGTCACCGACGTGATTATCCCGGCCCTGCCCAGCCCGGCGATCTTCCAGCAGTACTACACCAACAACGGTGTGGTGAACATTCCCGGGTTCACCGTGACCCCGGGCGTGGCCGATCCGTTGAACCCCAACGCTCTGCCGCTGCTGGGCTTCATCCAGGCCTCGTACCAGAATGCCGACTCGCTGACCGCAAAGGGCCTCGACTTCAGCGGCCGGATCGCCCTGCCGCTTAACAGCAACGGCCTGAAGCTGAACAGCACGATCAACGCTTCGTACCTGCTGCGTCTCCAGCAGGTTGACGCTGGCGCGGTAGAGCGGTTCGACGGCACGCTCGGCCCGTGCAACATCACCAGCTGCTCGGGTGCTCCCAAGTGGCGCGTGACCTGGACGAACTCGCTGGACTTCAACAACAAGGGCAGCGTCTCGCTGACCGCCTACTATACCAGCGGTGTCTCCGAAGTCGCCACCGACGAAGGCGGCGTCTACGGCGATTGCACCGCCAGCGTCGGCGCTCAGGTGGCCTCGTACGCCGATGGCGCCACGCCGGTCGTCTGCAACAGCAAGGCGCTTTTCGATCTCGATGGCCATGCCGAGCTGAAGGTCCAGGATCACTTCAAGATCTATGCGGACATCAAGAACATCCTCAACCAGCGGCCGACCTTCGATCCGGGCGCTGCCTATGGCCTGTACAACTTCAACCCGGCCTGGGCAGACAGCCAGTTCATTGGCCGGTTCTTCCGCGTCGGCGTGAAGATCGATTACTGAGTTCGATCGACACGGAACAGAATCGGGGGCGGTCCAATGGACCGCCCCCTTTTTTGTTTGCCGGCAAGCTTGCATGGCGCGTAGGCAAACGCCCCACGGACGGGGCAAACGCCCCACGGACACACGAAAAAGGGCGCGGCGGAATTACCCGCCGCGCCCTTTTCGATTTGCCCTACCGGTCAAGCCGACCGGTCAACCCGGCCGGCGCGCGATCAGGCGGCCTGCTTCTTCGCCAGCTCGCGCTTCACCTTGAGCGCGCGGGCGGAGAGCTTGGTATCCGACGTCTTCAGCAGCCAGGCATCCAGCCCGCCGACATGCTCGACCGAACGCAGGCCGTTGGTCGACACGCGGAACTTGAAGCTGCGCTCCAGCCCGTCCGACATCAGCGTGACGTTCTGCAGGTTGGGCAGGAACACGCGCTTGGTCTTGTTGTTGGCGTGGCTGACGTTGTGGCCGATCTGGCGGCCCTTGCCGGTCAGTTCGCAAATGCGGGACATGGTTCTTCTCGCTTCAAAAT
>NZ_JBWZET010000074.1:0-20557 GCF_056722145.1 Rhizomicrobium sp.
ATTCAGCCGCGATTGTCCGATACGCACGCGAGCTGCGTATCCTGGGTCCGTTATGTCTCGCGTTGCTCGGCGGGTCGTGAGAGGCGCGACCTTTCTTCACCGCTCCAGTGTCTGCTTGCTCCATCCAAAATGCACGCACAGGATGTGGGAACATTGGGCGAACAATCAAGTTAAAAAGCGAGCCCCCCTCACGATTTAATGTTCGGCGATGGTAAACGGCAGATGCGCCGCACTCGCGCCCTGCGTGCCCCCTTCCGCCACTTGTAAAAATGGGGTCAGAGTGGATTTTTCCAACCATCGTCGGTGGCGCGCGCAGTGATCGAGAAATCCACTCTGACCCCATTTCTTGCTGCGCGTCGTTTTCGCACCTCGCGTGGCGCTGCCCTGGGACTAGAACGGGTCGCAATCGCAGAGACGGCTGGGCTGACAATCGCACTTGTGTTCGCCGCCGCAATCGCAGATTGATTTTCGCCATGATCGAGCCCGCCGACTATTCCGACATCACCTCGTTCGAGCCGGTGGCGCTCGACGATCTTGAGAATCCGCTGGTGCGCCAGGCGGTGGCCTGCTGGCGGGCGCGCTCGGGGGCGCGGCGGTTTCCGGCCCGCGACGATCTCGATCCGCGCGCGCTGGCGCCGTTCCAGCAGCACATGATCCTCTTGCGGGTGATCGACGGCGGCGACGACTTCGAATACCGCTTCGTCGGCGCGGTGCAGAGCCGAGCCTATTCTTTTCCCATCGCCGGCCGGCGCATGCGCGAGACCATGACCCGTTCGGCGCACTTCGGCCCCTCGGTGTTCGCCGGTTATCAATACATCCAGAAAACCGGAACAGCGTTCGCCTTGCGCGGCTGGGCCGGCAAAGATTACGTCGCGGCCAACTTCGCCTATTTCGAAAGCGTGACGCTGCCGTTGGGACCGGCCGACGATTGCGTCGATCACCTCGCGGTATTCAGCGCCTATGCCCCGCGCGGCCTGAAACCGGTCAGCGTCTGAAGCGGCGCAATCTGTTCCAATTCTGGCTCAGCCTTATCACACGCCTCCCGCGCGGTGCGGTGCCATCTTCGCGCCCGCGAGTTAGGGAGAAATGTCCATGCACGTTCTCAAAGCCGTTTCACTGGTCGCGCTGCTCGGCGCCGGCACATTCCTGTCGGGATGCGCCACCAAGGAATCCGTCGAACACGCCCAGGCCAGCGCCGACCTGGCCGACAGCGATGCCAAGTCCGCCAAAGGCGCCGCCGACCGGGCGCAATCCTCCGCCGATGCCGCCGGCAAATCGGCCCAGGATGCGATGACCGCCGCGCAAGCCGCCAACGACAAGGTCGACAAATTCCTCGCCGACCAGGCCGCCGCCAAGAAACACCATATGGCCGCGCTTCATCACCGTCATCGCCGCCACGTCGCCAGCGCCGGCTGCCCGCCGACCCAGCAGCAAGGCAGCCTCGCCCATCCCAAGAAAGCCGCCGCCGTCACGCCCAGGCAGCGCACGGCGCAGAACTGATCCTTGGCGGCCCCGCGCGGTACAACAGTTTGCGACGACGCGCGCGGGGCTCAGGATGACGGTTTTATTTTCTGCTGCCCCAGCGAAACCGCGCCTTGCAACGGTTAATGGCGCATACGAATAGCGTGTGCGGCTCTTTTCAGCGCCGCTCGCCTCGGCCAGACTTCAGCCAACGCTGGGGACTCGCCATGGCAAAACCGCTTGTCGTCGTCGCTTTGGCCGCTGCATTGGCGGCCTGCTCCACATCATCCTCCGACAACGCCCTCAACGGCACACTCACCAAGGGTGAGAAATTCGGCGTCGCCGTGGGCGGCGATGCCGCGGCGGCCCAAGCGATGCTGTGGGCGGAAGGCTATGGCTATCAGGGCCTCGCCCGCCGCGCCGACGGCGATACCGTGCTGCGCTTCCAGCCGGTGGCGCTCGACCGCAAAGGCGCGGTGCTGATCACCGTCCACGATGGCCGCATCAGTGCAATCACCTGGAATTTGAAGATCGTGCCGGCGCTGGAGGGGTGAGAGGATCAGGTTACGCGGATGGGGACTACTTCGGCGCCCCTTCCGTCTCGCTTCGCGATCCACCTCCCCCGCTATTCGAAAAACTTTGCGGCGTGAAGAGCCTACACCGCGGGGGAGGAAAGATCGGCGCGCGCGGGGGCAGAAAGTCAGTGCAGCACCGCCTCGAACGCCGGCAGGGCTTCGTCGATCTCGTCGCGCGTGATCACCAGCGGCGGCATGATGCGCAGGATGTCGGTGTGGGTTTCCTTGACGAGAATCCCGCGCCGCATCAGCGCTTCGGCATAGCTGCGCGCGCCGCCGGCATCCGGATCGAGCTCGACCGCGATCATCAGGCCGCGGCCGCGAATTTCCTCGATCCGCGTGGAGCGGATGTCGCGCAACCGGCCGATGAGATAGTCGCCCATGCGCGCGGCATTGCCGATCATGTCTTCTTCGATCAGGACTTTGATCGCGGCACGCGCCACCGCACACGCCAGCGGATTGCCGCCGAAGGTGGAACCGTGTTCGCCGGGCTTCAGCACCGCCATCACTTCGCGATTGGAGAGCACCGCGGAAACCGGATAGAAGCCGCCGGCCAAGGCTTTGCCGACCAGGGTCAGGTCGGCTTCGACGCCTTCATGCTCTTCGGCCAAGAGCTTGCCGGTGCGCCCGAGCCCGGTCTGGATCTCGTCGAGGATGAGGATGACGCGATGCTCCGTACACAGCGCGCGGGCGGTGGCGAGATAGCCCGCCGGGGGAATGATCACGCCGGCCTCGCCCTGGATCGGCTCCAGCAGCACCGCGACGGTATTCTCGTTGATCGCGGCGCCGAGCGCGCGCGCATCGCCATAGGGCACGACGCGGAAGCCCGGCGCGAACGGACCAAAGCCGGCGCGCGATGACGGATCGGTCGAGAAACCGACGATGGCCAGCGTACGGCCGTGGAAATTGTCCGCAGCAACGATGATCTCGGCGCGATCGGCCGGCACGCCTTTGATTTCATAGCCCCATTTGCGCGCCACCTTGAGCGCCGTCTCCACCGCCTCGGCGCCGGAATTCATCGGCAGCATTTTGTGCGAATGGGTGAGCGCGCACAGCTCCTGATAAAACAGCGCCAGCTGGTCGTTGCGGAAGGCGCGCGAGGTGATGGTGAGGCGCTGCGCCTGCTCGGTCAGCGCCGCCAATATCTTCGGATGGCAGTGGCCCTGATTGACCGCCGAATAGGACGACAGGCAATCGAGATAGCGCCGGCCTTCCACATCCCAGACATAGACGCCCTCGCCGCGGGTCAACACGACGTCGAGCGGCTTGTAATTGGTGGCGCCGTAAAGCGCTTCCAGCGCGATGAACTCTGCGGTCGCGCGCATCGGACGCTCGCGCGGAGCGTTGAACACCTTATCCATCTTATCCTCCCAGAGATAAGAGGTTACGCCGCGCTTCCGGTCCGGAAGCGCTACTCGGCTGCGGCTCTCTCCAGGGCCGCGTCACGATACCGGTTGAGCCGCAACGTCATGCAATAGGCGCCGCCGCCCGACAGGATGAAGGGATCGAGATCGACGCTGTGAACGCGATAGCCGCGCTCCTCCAGCCGCGACGCCAGCCGCTTCGGCGGCCGCGCCATGACGATCTCGCGGCCGAAATTCACCGCATTGACCGAAAAGGCGGCGGCATCTTCGTCGCCGGCTTCCAGCACATTGTGCTTGCCGGCAAGGCCTTCGATGGTGGCGCGGCCCTCGTCGGAAAACGCCGGGCGATAATAGAGAACCTCGCCGCCCGACAGCACCAGGAAGCAGGTGTCGAGGTGATAGAAGCGGGGGCTGACCAGCTCCAGCGGCACCACCGGCACGTTGAAGAAATCCTCGGTGACCGCGAGCGAGGCTTTGGCGGAGCGCTGGCCCCAGCCGGCCCAGAAATGCTGGCGGCTGTCGTCCCAGATGCAATCGCCGGCGCCTTCCTGGAAAATGCCTTCGGGATACTGCACCACGGTATCGAGCAGGCCGCGGGCTTGCAGGGCGCGGAATTCTTTCAGGAACAGCACTTCCTCGCCACGACGCTCGTCACAGGCAAAGCGGGCGACGATGGCGCGGCGGTCGAGCACCACCGCGGCGTTGGCGGGAAACACCATGTCGGGCAGGCCGGGCGCGCCCGGCATCATCACGACCTCGGCCCCGGCGGCCTCAAGGGCCTGATACAACGCCGCCGAACACGTCATCGCCTGACGCAAATGGCCGGCCGGGTCCTCGTGCCACGCCCCCGGCTGCATCCAGGGATTGATCACGTAGGAGACCTCGAAATGCGACGGGTCCACCATCATGAGCTTGGGTTTGAAGGCCATTTCGCGTCCTGCTGTCGGTTCTGGCGATCAGCATGCGCCGGGCGGATGTTAGCGAAAAGCCAGCAAGGTGTTTAGATGTGCACGATTTTCTGACATAATGGCAGCAGAAACTGGCATATCGGCAGAACGCCATGGACGACACCGACCGCCGCCTCATCAGCCTGCTGCGCGACAACGCTCGCCTGCCGGTGGCTTCGCTGGCGAAAACGCTGGGGGTGTCGCGCGGCACGGTGCAGAACCGCATCGACCGGCTGATCGCCCGCGGCACCATCGAGGGCTTCACGGTACGCGCCAAGCCCGAGGCCGCCGCCATCCGCGCCATCATGATGCTGGGCGTGGAAGGCGAGCGCTCCGACCGCATCCTCGACGAGCTCAAGACATTTCCCGAGGTCCGCGCGGTGCATACCACCAATGGGCGCTGGGACATGGTGGTCGAGCTTCAGACCGACGATCTCACCACCTTCGACCGGGTGCTGCACCGCATCCGCCAGATCACCGGCGTGTCGGGCTCGGAGACGAGTTTGCTGCTGTCGAGTTACGCGTTTTAGTTTTGCCCCAGCGGGCGAGCCCCCTTTCCGGCTTCGCCGGACTTCCCCCACGGTCTATGTGCCGGCGGATAAATCCTGCCGCCCGCGGGGGCAGAAGACCGCCCGCGGGGGCAGAAGTCCGCGCGCGGGGGATGGCAGGGATTATCGCAGTTCGCCGTCGCGAAGGGCGACAATTTCGCAGAGGTTGGAGAGTTCGCACTCGAAATCTTCGGGGTCGACGTGGTTCGCCGTCGGCTTGGGAAAGAGATAAAGGAAGTAGCTCGTCACCTGGTCGAACAGCACCACGTTCATGCCGACGCCCGAGATGTTGCGCGCCATGTTGCGCAAGGAGTCGGTGATTTCGGAGGCGTCGGACTTGCTGATGATCGCCGCCACCAGCCGCTGCAGCGCCCTCTGGATATAGACCGTCGAGCCGTCGTGCAGCTTGTAGAGATTGCGGGCCAGCTCGCGCTTGAGGTCCTCGATGTGGGCGAGATCGGCGCTCGACAGGCGCACCTTCGGCGTCGTGCCCTGCAATACCTTCAAGACGCGGTCGAGACGGTCGGCGGTGCCGCGCGAGACGATGTCGTAATAGATCAACGCCTTCCAGGCGAAGATCACGTCAGCCCATTCCGAGCGCGGAATCTGCAGCGCCTCGAGGAACAGGTTGTCGGTGGTGTTGGCGGTGACGTTCCATACCTGGTCGACGAAGCGGCTCATCTCTTCGGGCGAAGCGGTCTTGCCCAGCGCCTTCTGCACCAATGGCTTGAACACGTCGAACACGTCGGCCGAGGCCTTGGTGGCGAGGCCGTAGCTTTCGGCGAAGAACGCCGGCTCGACCCGCAAGCCGTCGGCCCGGAGGCATTCGGTGACGATGAAGGCGTCCAGCGTCGGCGACCGGCTCAAGGCTTCCAGCACCTTGATGTCGTGCAGCACCTGCTTGTCGCCGGTGGCGAGATCGAGATGCAAGAGTTCGCGCAGATGATCCTTGAACTGGTATTCCTCGATGAAGAACGAGCGGCCGCCGATCTCCAGGCGCCGGGGATCGAACGGAATGAAAATCTTGGTCGCGACATGCACCGAACGCGCGAACAGGTCGCGTTCGTTTTCGCGCACGTTATGCTTGGTCAAAATCGTGTAGTTGAGCGTGTTGTTGTAAAATAACGGCTTGATCGTCGCCTTCGCCTTGTCGGCGCCCAAAGGCGTCGCCTGGACCACGGCATCGGTCAAATTGATCAAGTTGAGGACTCGGCCCGAGCTGGTCCGCCGAAGCTTGTGAAAACTCCGCACTTCTTTCCGTTCCCGGAACGCCGCCGTCGCACCCATTTCTCACACCCCTGCCCCAGCCCACCCCTTGGCCGGCGCCTACTGTGCCATCGCTCCGCTTATCTAATCGTCTAACGCAGGGGTTGTGCCCACTGATGTTCTGGAACGTGTCTAATGAAGAATGAATCCCGGTGTGCCCGTTAACCAATCGGCAAGCACCACCCCCGTCAAAAGGCCGCGGCCGACACAATTTTGTCCGATCAGCCCTTACACTATGGCGTGGCGCTGCCTATCTGTGGGGCGTGCCGCATCCGGAGGGGGCTGTGAACGATCAATCGAGGTCATCGGACTCGAATACCGCCATCGGCGAGCGGCTCGGACTCACCGGTTCCAAACCCAAGCGGCGCATCAAGCCGTGGATGTGGTGGGTCGGCGGCATCGCGCTGGTCGTCATCCTCTTCGTCGTCTGGGGGATGCTCAACAAGCCGAAACCGAACTACGAATTCCAGACTGTCGGCGACGGCAATCTGACCTTGTCGGTCAGTGCCACCGGCACGCTGGCGCCGCGCGTCTCGGTCGATGTCGGCGCCGAAGTCTCCGGCCGTATCGACGAGCTTTATGTCGACTACAACGACCATGTCACCAAGGGCCAGAAGCTCGCCCAGATCAACACCGAACAGATCCAGGCCCAGCTCGACGCCGCCCGCGCCACCTTGATGCAGCAGCAGGCGACGGAGGTGCAGACCGCCGCCAAGTTCAAGCGCTACACCTCGTTGATCAAGACCGGCGACATCAGCCAGCAGGATTTCGACACCGCCAAGGCCGACTACATGCGCGCCCAAGGCGGCGTCGCCCAGTTCCAGGCCCAGGTGCAGCAAGCGGAATCGGCGCTGGAAAAAGCCACCATCTACGCCCCGATCGACGGCGTCGTGCTCGACCGCAAGGTCTCCAAAGGCCAGACCGTCGCCGCCTCGTTCTCGACCCCGGTGCTGTTCACGCTGGCGAGCGACCTCACCCAGATGGAACTGGACGTCGATATCGACGAGGCCGACGTCGGCACCGTCAAGGCCGGCCAGACCGCCAGCTTCACCGTCGGCGCCTATCCCGACAAGCGCTTCGCCGCCAAGCTGATCCAGGTCCGCACCAATTCCACCACGGTGCAGAACGTCGTCACCTATAAGGGCGTGCTGCTGGTCGACAACGCCAAGCTGCTGCTCAAGCCCGGCATGACCGCGACCGCCGAAATCGTCACCGGCACGCTGCCACGCTCGATCCTGATCCCCAACGCGGCACTGCGCTATGTGCCGCCGCCCTTCCTCACCACCGGGATGCCGGCGGCGCCGGTCGGAATGGGCCAGGGACGCGTCTGGACGCTCGAAAACGGACGCCTCAAGCCGCATGACATCCACTTCGGCGGCAGCGACGGCCACTTCACCCAGATGCTGAAGGGCGATCTCAAGCCCGGCGACAAGGTGATCTCCGACTCCAAGATTCCCGGCCAACAATAGAGCGGAGCCGACATGAGCGCGCCGCTCATCGAACTGAAGGACGTCTATAAGCTCTACGGCGAAGGCGAAGCCCTCGTTGCGGCGCTGAACGGCGTCAATCTCACCATCGAAGCCCACGAATTCGTGGCGGTGATGGGCCCGTCGGGCTCGGGCAAGTCGACGGCGATGAACATTCTCGGTTGCCTCGATGCCCCGAGCGCCGGCCATTATTTCTTCCAGGGCCAGGATGTCGGGGCGCTGTCGCGCGACGAGCGGGCGCTGCTCAGGCGCTACTACATCGGCTTCGTCTTCCAGGGCTTCAACCTGTTGAAGCGCACCACCGCGACCGAGAACCTCGAACTGCCGCTGATCTATCGCGGCATGAAGCGCAGCGAACGCCACAAGCGCTCGGCAGTGGCGCTGCAGCAGGTCGGGCTCGGCGATCGCGGGCGGCATACCGCGGCGCAGTTGTCGGGCGGCCAGCAGCAGCGCGTCGCCATCGCCCGCGCCCTGGTCAGCGAGCCCGCCGTGGTCTTCGCCGACGAACCGACCGGCAACCTCGACACGGTAATGAGCCACGAAATCATGTCGCTCCTGCGCCGGCTCAACGACGAGCGCGGCATCACCATCGTGCTCGTCACCCACGAAGAAGACATCGCCCGCTACGCCAAGCGCCAGATCCGCTTCCGCGACGGCCAGATCCATTCCGACACCGGGGGCAGAGCATGATCGGCAACGCCTTCGTCCTGGCCTTGCGCGAAATCCGCAACAATTTGATGCGCGCGGCACTGACGACGCTCGGCATCGTCATCGGCGTCGGCGCCGTCATCGCCATGGTGACGCTCGGCAACGGCGCTACCGCCTCGGTCACCAACACCGTCTCCTCGATCGGCAAGAATTTGCTGTTCATCACGCCGGGACAGCGCCGTCAGGGCGGACCGCCCTCCGATGCACCGCCGTTCCAGATCAGCGATGCCGACACCTTGCGCCGCGAAGTCCTCAGCCTGAAGCACGTCGTGCCGATCAACCAATCGACCGCCCAGGCGGTGCTCGGCAATCGCAGCCACGGCACCACCGTCAACGGCGCCACCACCGAATGGTTCGATGCCAGAAGCTGGAAAGTCATTTCCGGCCGTGCCTTCAACGACACCGAGGAAAAAACCGGCAAGTCGGTCTGCGTCATCGGCGAAACCGTGCGCCACGAACTGTTCGGCGGCCAGGACCCCGTCGGCCAGCGCATCCGCCTCGGCAAGATCACCTGCGATGTCGTCGGCCTGCTGGAAACCAAGGGCCGCAACACCTTCGGCCAGGACCAGGACGATTACGTCATCATGCCGATCCGCACCGTGCAGCGGCGCCTGACCGGCAACACCTTCGCCTATTACATCATGGTCGAAGTGCAGAACGAATCCGGCATCCCGCAGGCCAAGCAACAGATCGCCACCATCATGCGCCAGCGCCGCCACCTGACGCCCAACCAGCCCGACAATTTCGACGTCCAGGATTTGCGCGAAATCGGCAACATGCTGTCGCAGATCACCGGCGTGTTGACGGCGTTCCTGGCGGCGATCGCGGCGGTCAGCCTTTTGGTCGGCGGCATCGGCATCATGAACGTGATGCTGGTCTCGGTCACCGAGCGTACCCGCGAAATCGGCATCCGCCTCGCCATCGGCGCGCGCGAACGCGACGTGCTGTTGCAGTTCCTGATCGAGGCGGTGGTGCTGTCGGCGCTCGGCGGCATTGTCGGCATTCTGTTGGGCCTGTTCGGGGCCTGGGCCGGAACCGCAGCCCTTAATCTGCCGTTCGTATTCCAGCCGTCGATCGTGTTGATCGCGGTGGCGTTCTCGGCCCTGGTCGGCGTCGCCTTCGGCTTCTTCCCCGCCCGCCGCGCCGCCCGCATGGACCCGATCGAAGCACTCCGGCACGAATAGGAACTTGGGTCTCACTCGCCAACGGCGCGGTACTGCTTCTGGGTGCGGTTTCCTGTACGCCCGAAAATGCGGGGGGCAGCCTGATGATTTCGCGTGGATGCCCGGTCTGACGGTCACCCTGCGTGGTCTCAGAAGGCGCCGGTCTTGGCTCACAAACACGCAATCGTTCTCGGCCCGCTACCGGTGGACCTGATCAACAGGACGGCATAGCGCACGAGCCTACGTCATCTCGCAATCCACCGCGGACCGGCGGATCGCAACCGGCCATCTGTGCAACGCCAAAAAATAAAGGCCCCGCATGCGGGGCCTTAATGACGTTCGCTGGCTTGCGCCGGATGCCATCCCGGATCTCTTGGCCCTTGCGGGTTAATTACCTGATTGCTCAGGTGCGTGAGGAGGCCGTTCTCACCTCTGCAAACCAGCGACCTTAATATATGCGCCACCGGGTTACTTTTCAACGAACACTTGAAAACCTGCAGAACGGACAATGCTCCAATGAATTGCGACGATTGACCCGCGGTTGCCTGGAAACCCGGCATAGACAGCGCTGTCGTCGTGGTGTTCTGTACGGGGGAAATCGGGGCGCACAACTGTCCCGGGAGGAATAAACGTGACCACGACCCCCAAGACCTGTCTCGTCGGCGATATCGGCGGAACCAATGTCAGGCTCGCCATCGCCGATCTTGCCGGGCCGGTCGTGTCCGCCGCCAAAAGCCTGCCGCGCACCGGTCATCCGACCTTCGAGGGCGTCGTCGATCTCTATCTCAAGCAATGCGGCGCGCCGATGCCGGACGCCGTCGTGGTGGCGGTCGCCGGCCCGATCAAGGACGGCAAGGTCAAACTCACCAACGGTCAATGGGTGCTCGATGAAGCGGTGCTGCGCGCCAAGGGCTTCGCTCATGCCCGCCTGATCAACGATTATGCCGCTCTCGGCTATGCGGTCGAGCATCTCGGCGGCAGCGATCTCGTCACCATCGGCGGCGAGCAGGAGGGCATTCCCGGCGACACCGTCGGCGTCGTCGGCGCCGGCACCGGCCTCGGGGTTTCAGCACTGGTGCGCGACGCCTTCACCAGCGCAGTGATGGTCACCGAAGGCGGCCACATCGCCTTTGCCCCGGTCGACGAAACCGAACTCGAAATCCTCAAAGTGCTGCTGGAGAAATTCCCCCGCGTCTCGGTCGAGCGCGTGCTGTCGGGCCCGGGCCTGGCCAACATCCATTGGGCGCTGCAGCGCGTCGCCGGCCTGAACGAGCCGGTCGACCTGACGCCCGAGGAAGTCACCACCAGTGCCATCGCCGGAACCGATCCGGTCGCCGCCAAGGCGCTCGACGTGTTCTGCGGCATCTACGGCCGTTTCGCCGGCGACATGGCGCTGGCGTTCGGCGCGCGCGGCGGCATCTATCTCGGCGGCGGCATCGCCCCGAAACTGCTGCCGCAGCTTCAGAGCGGCACCTTCCGGCGCTGCTTCGAAGAAAAGGGACGCTTCGATTCCTATGTCGGCATCGTGCCGACCAAGGTCATCGTCCACCCCTACGCCGCCCTGCTCGGCTCCGCCGAAGCGGCGCTGCGCGCCTTCGTGCGCGGACGATAGACGCGGCCGGCTGTGGCACGCCGGTGTCTCTTCGTATGCCTACATAACGATTCCGCCGCGTGGCCGGAACCTGGAGCCGATATCCGCCGTTGCGGGTAAGCCTGGAATAGTCGGGCTTGTCTCGTATGGAGAAGGGTAATGGCTTACCTCGACGTCAATCCGTTGATGGCATCACTGCGCACGCGTCCCGAAGAGTTCAACCTCAAGGGCGACTGGCTCACCCATGGGCCCAGCCGCCACAGCTTCAAGTTCGAGCCCTCGGGACGGGTGCAAATCCGCGCCGAATGCAATTGCGCGTTCCTGGCCATCCATCCGCATCAGGAGCGCCAGCTCGCCGACAGTTTCAAGGACTGGCACACCAACTACTGGCAGCCGCTTGAGATCAACCGCGAGTTCGCGTCGCATTTCAAACCCCGTTCGGCGCTGCGGCGCTGGCTGATCGCCGCCACCGCCCGGCTGAACGCCTGGGCCTCGGGCAGCGACACCGCCCACGTCCACGTCGCCGCGGAATAAGGCGGACCACCTCTCCCGCGGGTCGCAGCGCGGGAGCGGGGCCCGGTTGATATTGCGTCACGATTTTCCTAGACAGGACGCGCTCCCCGGAGGTGCGCGCCGTGACGATTGCCGATTCAGTGACCGTGGTCCCGATCGAAAGCGCCAAGCAGTGGGGTGACTTCCACCGCTTGCCGCACCAGTTATACGCGAACGACCCCCACTGGGTGCCGCCGCTCTTCGCCGAGCGCATTTCGCACTTCCAGCCGGGTCACAACGCCTTTTACAAGCATGCCAAGGTCGCTCCCTTCCTGGCGCTGAAGGACGGCAATCCGGTCGGGCGCATGACGGCGCAGATCGATTTCCTCCACCTCGAACAGCACCACGACGCCACCGGGCATTTCGGCTTTCTCGAAGCCGTCGATGACGCCACCGTGTTCGCCGCGCTCCTGGCCGAAGGCGAAGCCTGGCTGAAGCGCGAGGGCATGCAGCGGGCGGTCGGACCGGTCAGTTTCGCGATGTGGGACGAGCCCGGCCTCTTGGTCGACGGCTTCGACACACCGCCAAATGTCCTGATGGGCCATCATCTGCCCTATTACGAGGGCCGCATCCGCGAACAGGGCTACACCCCGGTACAGGACGTGCTCGCCTACTCGCGCTCGGCCACCGAGCCGTTCAGCGACGGGCTGGAACGCATGATCGAGAAGGGTCTGCGCCGCCACTCGCTGGTGATGCGCCCGATCCGCATGGACAAGGCGAATTTCGCAGGCGAGATCGCGCTGATCCGCGACATCATCAACGACGCCTGGTCCGACAATTGGGGCTTCGTGCCGATCACCTATGACGAGATCGCCGAAATCGGCACCCTGTTCAAGCTGATCCTCAAGCCCGAAGCGCTGGTGATCGCCGAATACGACGGCGAGCCGGTCGGCGTCGCCATGATGCTTCCCAACATCAACGAGTTCATCAAGGACCTGAAGGGCAAGCTGCTGCCGTTCGGCGCCATCAAGCTGATCTGGCGGCTGAAGACCCGGAACGTCAAATCGGGCCGGCTGGCGCTGATGGGCGTGAGGCGGAAGTTCCGCACCACCCCGGCCGGCGCCATCATCGCGCTGCTGATGATCAAGGCCTGCCAGAAGACCGACTATGTCGCCAAGGCCGAGACCGCCGAGCTGTCGTGGATTCTCGATTCCAACGAGCCGATCAAGCGCGTGCTGGAAGCCTTCGGCTGCCACATCTCGAAGCGCTATCGGATTTTCGAGAAGCCGATCTGAGCGCCGAAGTTGCGCCATGGCCCGCGACTGCGGGCCATCGAGGTTTATTCCGGCACCGCGTCGACTGCGCGACCGGCACAACCTGGGTCGCCCGCATATGCGGGCGATGACAGCAAGGGAAGCGGATCTTACGCCAGCACCGGTTCCGGCGGGACCGGCGCGTTGGCGAGGCCGGCGGAGAATTCCCTCAGCGCCTCGATGGTGCGGTCGATTTCCTCGAAGCTGTGGCGCGCCGAGATGAAGAAGCGGATGCGCGGCAGGCCCTTGGGCACGCCCACCTGGACGATCGGCGGCGCATAGACGCCACGCTGCATCAGGTAATCCGACGCCATCATCGTCGACTTCATGTCGGGGAACATCACCGGCACAATGGCATAGCCTTCCGCCGGCCCGGTCGCCAGACCGCAAACCTTGGCCCGCTCCAGGAAGTGCTTGGCATTGGCCTGCAGCTTGCCGACGCGATGATTCTCGTCACGGATCACTTGCAGGGCGGCGCCCGCGGCAGCCGCGATCACCGGCGGCAGGCCGACGCTATAAACAAAGCCCGGCAGCAGATATTTCATCCAGTCGAGGATCGACTTCTGGGCGCAGATGAAGCCGCCGCAGGAGACGAACGTCTTCGACAGCGTGCCGATGATCAGATCGATCCGCTTGGGATCTTCGCTGAAATGCTCGCTGATGCCGCGACCGGTCTGGCCGAGGACGCCAATCGAATGGGCTTCGTCGACGAGCAGCCAGGCGTTGAATTCGTCCTTGAGCTTCAGCAGCTCGGGCAGGTTGGCGATGTCGCCATCCATCGAATAGAGGCTTTCGGCCACGATCAGGCAGTTGCGGTGCTCGGCGCGCTGCGTCTCAAGAACGTGGCGCAGATACTCCATGTCGTTGTGGCGGAATTCGACCGCATCGGCCTTGCACGAGGCAACGCCGGCCATGATCGAGTTGTGGCTCAGTTCATCGTAGAGGATGAGGTCACGCTTGCCGAGCAGACTCGAAATCGTCGTCAGGTTGGTGAGATACCCGCTGACCAGCGTCAGCGCCGCTTCCGATCCGACGAACTCGGCGAGCGCATTTTCAAAATCGGCATGGATCAGACGTTCGCCGCCGACGAGGCGCGAACCGAGCGCACCAACGCCAACGCGATCGAGCGCGCTGTGCGCTGCATCTTTGATCGCGGCATGATCGGAAATGCCGAGGTAGTCATAATTGGCAAAGCTGGTGAGGACACCGCCATGACTCTTGGCGTCCGCTTGCAGACGATCAAGCGGCGCGAAGAAGGGATTTCCGTTCTCGAGAACAGAACCGCCGACCAAGCGAGCACGCCGAGCGATGTAGCCCGCCAATGAGAAATCAGATGCCATTACGCGTCCCAACCCCAAGTTCGATCAATATGATAACCCAAGGAAACGAAAGCAAGTCCTCGTGACGGCGCTCCCTGTCGACGCCCCAGCCCTGGTGTCAGTCCATCCTTATGCATGCCGGTATAGGGGGTTTGGCCCACTTGTCTTCGCCGATTTCGGGGCTGTGACAATTGGCGCAAAACTCCGGGCGGGGTCTCTTTCAAAGATAAACACCGACTGCTTAAGGCTTTCATACGCATTAACGCTAGGCTCCATCGGACCAACGAACTCAGACCGGTGGACCAGCCGGTACGGAAGCTGTTCGGCGAACAGTGCCCCAAAAAACCCCCGCGCGTCCACGTCTTGCAACGCCCGTTCGCGAACCTTCGGCAAGGCGCGGCCGTTCCCCGCAGGGGCCTCAAATGCGGCCAAATAGTCCTTCACCCAGTACCCGGTAACCACAAGAAAGCGCGGTTCCCGGGCCGCCACGGCGCTATAGGGTTGCACTACTTCTTTCACTTGCGGCAACGGGTTACGGGCTTTCCGCGGTTTCAACCCGACGCGGCTGACAGTCGCGGTCGACGGCATACGCGGCAAATAGGCGTTGAGACCATATATTTCAACACGGTCCCCGGGACGAACGTGACCCGCAAGCCACGCTTCGGCATCATAGCGTGGATCGAACAAAAAAGCGGCATCGACGCCCCAGACGCCGTACGCCGCCCAGCCGGCAACAAGGATAACGGCCGCCACCGCCGGAGCGCGTAATCGCGTCGCGGCCGTTAGGGATATCGCCAGCTCCGCGCCCAGTCCGAGGTAGACCGCCAGGAACACCGACTGCGGGAGAACAAAGCGGGTCTCGGTGCGCAGGGCGACAAAATTGAACGCCACCGTGAACGACAGCGCGGCGAAGAGCGGCAACAGCCCGGCGGCCCGCTTGAGGCCCGCCACGTATAGACCCGGCGCCAGGAGCAGCAGCGCAGCGGCGGGATAATAGCGCGTGACGTTCGCCGCCATGTCGCAGGCCACCGCCAGCCGGCCGGCGAAATTGTCCTGGTACTCGGCATAATCGCGACTGGCCGAGCCGGTCAGCAGCGCCAGCCGATCCGCGAAGCCGTGCGGATTGAAAACAGCGCCATCGATCAGGAGCACCGCCGTGATCGCGATCGCGCCCCACAGCACCAGCTGTTTCAGGATCGGGCGCCATTCGGCCCGCGCCCACCCATCGGTCGCGAACCAGACCGCCAGCGCCGCCGGCAGCGCCAACAGGAACACGGCATAGGTCTGGTCCTTGGTCGCCACCGCCGCGCCGGCCGCCAGACAGCCCCAGCGGATCGGCTTGAGCTCGTGGTGCGCCAGCACCCGCATGAACTGGTAGAGCGCCAGCATCGCCCAAAACAGCGACGGGCCGTCGAGGTTGGTGACCTGACCGTAATAGGTGAGCCCGCCATTCAAGGCCAAGGCCGCCGCCGCCAGCCAGCCGGCGCGCTTGCCGCCGACGAGCGTGCCCATTTTCGCCGCAACCCAGATGGTGCCGAGCGAGAACACAACCGAGACGAGACGCGCCACCACCGCGAAATAGGTCATGTAGGGCACATGAATCATCTCGCCGATGACGTCCTTCGGCGCCAGGCTGGGGGCGTGAAGAAGCGCGGCGATGATGCCCGGCAGCGACGGAATCGCCAGCAGGACCATGTGCAGCGGCGGATAGGTGAAATGGTGGCCGGGCGTGTAGGTCTCAATCAGGCCGACGAGGAAATTGCGCGGCGCCACGCCGTCGTCGTCCCAGCCATCGGCGGCCGGCAGGCCCCACCACAGCGCCGCGGTGCGCGCCAGCGCCGCGGCCAGTAGAATCCAGAACAGCGGCGAGACGCGCCAGCGCCGCCACGTTTCGGTCAGCCGCGCGATCACGGGTTCGACACCGAAGGCTGGGGCTCGGGCCGCTTGGCGCGAAGCTGCTCCAGAATCCACGGCACGCCGACGACGATGATGTCTTCGATCTTGTCGATCACGGTCATCAACACCAGCACCGCGGCGACGTGGGGCGCCGACACCGCCATCGTTCCCGCCGCCGCCATGGCGACGCCGACGAAGACGAGATCCTTCGACGGGATCAGCGGCAAGCGCGTCACCAGCAGGCGCAAGGCGACGAACTTGAAGCAGACCGCACCCGACGGCAGCGCCCCCGACAGCCACCACAGCACGTATTCGAGCCACAGCGCGAATACGCAGCGGGCGAAATGAATCGAGAAGACGGTGGCGATCTGCTTGCGGCTCAACGCCGTCAGCTTGCGGTTGGCGACGAACAGCGCGATGCCGAGCACCAGCGGCACCAACCCGATCAGCGCCAGCGGCCATTTGCCGAGCTGCAGCGACGGCAACGCGATCAAATGGTCGGCGAGCAGCACCAGGAACATCAGCCACAACACGACGAGACCGCCCGCGGCCGACAACACGCTCGAATCCTTGACCGCATGCGCCAGAAAGCCGTCGGGCACCTTCAGATGCTTGCGCACCCAGAAGAACAGATAGACCTCGCCGGAGTAATCCAGCATCACCGTGTTCATGTAGCGCTTGCGCAGGAAAATCCATAACGGCAGCGCCCGCCCGACTCCGAGCAGATTGCGATAGAGCAAAAGATCGGCGACCGGCTGCACGAAGAACGGCAGCGCCAGCACCAGATAGAACAGCAGCGACGACGGCCGGGCGGCGTAGATCTTGGCCCAGCCGATCCGGGTCAGCGCGAACGCCACCAGGCCCAGCAGCAGGAGCGGAATGCCCCAGCGGACGAAATGGTGCACAAACCGTCCGAGCCGCGTGTCGCGCCTGGCCGCAACAAACGCCTTCAGCGTTTCAATCCGTGCACGCAGCTTTTCCGACAGAGCCGCCCCCTTGGGCCATGATGTGTGGAGTGGCCGACCATACAACGCCGCCTGCACCGACCGCAAATCGGGCCTAGAACCGCGACAGGACCGTGCGCACCAGCGCCTCGGGAATCAGCTTCGCCAATGCCGCGATGACGGCGAATTGCCACGGCAACACGACATGGCGGGCGCCGCGCGCGACTTTTCGCGCAATGATCGCCGCCGCGGTGTCGGCATCGATCAGGAAGGGGCGCGGTTCCTTGAGGCCCTGGCTCATCGGCGTATCGACGAAACCCGGCGAAACCAGGGTTACCGTCACGCCACGGCGGCGCAGCCGGGCATCGAGCGCCACCGCGAACATCTTGAGGCCCGCCTTGGAGCCGGAATAGACCGGCGCCATCGGCAGCGGAAACAGCGCCGCCACCGAACCGATCAGCACGATGTGCCCCGAGCCGCGGCGGCCCATCGGTTCCGCCACCGCATTGGCGCCCACCACCGGAGCGGTGAAATTCACCGTCGCCATGCGCGCCGCCAATGCAGGGTCCTGCGCGACCGCCTCGTGCGGCAGACTGCCGCCCAATCCGGCGTTGAAGATCGCGATGTCGACATCGCCAGCGGCCGCGAGGGCGCCATTCAACGCGGCAAGATCGGTGAGATCGAAACAGCTTGTCGCAGCCGCGGCGCCGCGAGCGCGACACGCCGCAGCCACCGCCGCGAGACGCGCTTCGTCGCGACCCCACAATGTCAGATGCACATCGGGCCCCGCATACTGCTTTGCCAGCGCGGCTCCGATGCCGCTCGATGCGCCTGATATCAGAATGTTACGCATTGTTTCGATTAACCAGGCCCCGGTTGACAAAGCCACGCCCCGGACTTCTTGTAAACCCCTTCACAGGGTCCGCAAAAGCAGTGTCTGTTCAATCCAATAGCCCGATGCCTCGGAACGACGAGGCGCGTCCCTTGCGCATCGCGCTGGTGGCGAGTTCGTACAATTACATCCGCGACGGCGTGGCGCTGACCCTCAACCGGCTGGTGACCTATCTCGAACACCATGGCGTCGAGGTGCTGGTGTTCGCCCCGGTCGGCAAGGACGCCGCCATCGATCATGCCGGCACGCTGGTGGAAGTGCCCTCGATGCCGGTGCCGGGACGGCCCGAATATCGCTGCGCCTTCTTCCTGCCGCGCGAGAAACTCGCGGCCTTCAAGCCCGATCTGATTCATCTGGCGCTGGCGCCCGACCTGCTCGGCTTCAGTGCGATCCGTGCCGCCCGCGCCCTCGCCGTGCCGCTGGTGGCCTCGTGCCATACGCGCTTCGAAACCTATCTGAAACACTATCCCGGCTCGCGCGCAGTGGAACCGCTGTTGAAAGCCTATCTGCGCTTCGCCTATGGCGCGGCGCGCGAAGTCTATGTGCCGAGCGGATCGATGCTGGAGGCGCTGAAGCACGACGGCGTCAACAGCGCCTTCAAGCTGTGGCCGCGCGGCGTCGATACCGATCTGTTCAGCCCGGCGAAGCGCTCGGCGAAATGGCGCGCCAAACACGGCATCGACGCGGATGAATTCGTCGTCACCTTCGTGTCGCGGCTGGTGCGCGAGAAGGAACTCGACACCGTCATCGCGACGCTGAAATTGTTCGAGGCCCGCGGCATCGCCCATCGCGTCGTCATCGTCGGCGACGGACCGGATCGCGGCATGCTGGAAGCCGGACTGCCGGACGCGATCTTCGCCGGCTTCCTCGAAGGCGAAGACCTGGCGACGGCCTATGCCTCGTCGGACGTGTTCCTGTTCCCAAGCGAAACCGAAACCTTCGGCAACGTCACCCTGGAAGCGATGGCATCGGGCCTGCCCGCCGTTTGCGCCGACGCCACCGGCAGCCGCTCGCTGGTGGTGCACGGGGTGACCGGCTATCTCGAAACCCCGCGCCACGCCAACGGCTTCGCCGGACGACTGGCGGTCTTGGCCCGCGACGAGGCGCTGCGCGCCCGCTTCGGTGCCGCCGCGCGTGAGCGCGCCCTGACCTTCTCGTGGGACGAGAGCATGGCGAAAATCCTCGACCATTACCGCGCCCTGGTGGCGGGGGCGGCACAATGAAGATCGTCGACGTCAGCGAATTCTATTCGCCGACGGGGGGCGGGGTGCGCGCCTATGTCGACCAGAAATTCAAGGCGGCGGCGCGCGCCGGGCATGCCCTCACGGTGATCGCTCCGGGTACGGAGAATCGCGTCGAGACGCGCGACGGCGGCAAGCTCATCTGGGTCGACGCCCCGCAACTGCCGTTCGACAAGAATTATCGCATGTTCTGGCGCGCCAAGGACGTGCTCAAGATCATCGATGCGGAAAAGCCGGACGTGCTGGAAGGCTCGTCGCCCTGGCGCGGCGGCTATATCGCCGGCAAGTGGCAGGGCGATGCGGTGAAGATGCTGTTCATGCACGCCGATCCGGTCGCGGTCTATCCCCAGACGCTGCTGACGGGAAAACTGAAGCCCGACACCATCGATCGCCTGTTCGGCTGGTACTGGTCGTATTTGCGCCGGCTCAACGGCCGCTTCGACGGCTGCGTCGTCGCCGGAAGCTGGCTCAAGCGGCGGTTCGAGACCTATGGATTGCGGCATCTGCACGCGGTGCCGTTCGGCGTCGAACGCAATGCCTTCAAGCCGGGCCTGCGCGATGAAAATCTGCGGACGCAGTTGCTGGCGCAATGCGGGCTCGGTCCCGAGGCGGCGCTGGTGTTGAACGTCGGCCGCTTCCATCCCGAAAAACGCGTCGGCATGCTGATCGAGGCGGTCTCCAAGGCGCAAAGCGCGCGGCCGATCGGATTTTATGTCATCGGCGACGGGTTCATCCGCGGTTCCGTGGAAGCGCGCGCGGCCAAGGCGCGTCACGTCCACCTTGCCGGCTGGCTGAAAGATCGCGAAATGCTGGCGCGCACCATCGCCTCGGCCGACGCGGTGCTGCACGGTTCCTCAGCCGAGACTTACGGCTTCGCGGTGGCCGAAGCGCTGTGCTGCGCCACGCCGGTGGTGGTTCCCGATAGCGGCGGCGCCGCCGATCTTGCCGATGCCGATTGCGGCGAAACCTATCAGACTGGCGATGCCGGTGCGGCGGCCGCCGCGCTGCTGAAACTGCTGGCGCGCGACCGGACGGAGCTGGCGCACGCTGCGGAAGCGGCGGCGGCGCGCATCGGCAATATCGAAAGCCACTTCGTCAATCTGTTCGCGCTCTATGCCGACGCCGTCAGACAGCGGCGCGCGGCGCCAATCAAGGACGCTGTGCTGTGACCCGAGTGAACGCGTTGCTCGCCCTGTTGCTCGTTCTGGCGCTTCCCGCCGCCGCCAAGGAGGCCAAGAGCACCATCACCGAAATGACCGACGTGCCGCGGGTCAAGCCGCACTATCCGATCCCGGCCGAACCCGACCAGGTGTTCTATGTCGAGCGCTCGTCCAATGCCTCGACGGTCGT
>NZ_JBWZET010000075.1:0-11081 GCF_056722145.1 Rhizomicrobium sp.
GCGCGCGGCAGGTCTTCGGGGCGGGGCGGGCGCGGGTGGCCATCAGGCGCTGCAGGATGGGCAGGCCGAACGCGGCGGTCTTGCCGGTGCCGGTCTGGGCAATGCCGATCATGTCGCGGCGCTTCAGCACCAGCGGAATGCCTTCGGCCTGGATCGGGGTCGGCGTGGTGTAGCCGGCCGACTCGACGGCGTGCAGCAGCTCGGGCGACAGGCCCAGGCCGGAAAAGCCGGTGGCGGGCGCCGTTTCCGGCGCGACTAAGATTGTTGCGGAATCATCAGCTTCTTCGGCAACGGAATTGTTATCACTGCTGGAAGAAGGGGGGGAGGGGAGGTCCTCAGCCGGGGCGGTATCCACGCTGGGATCGCTCGGGAGGGACGGGGGCTCGGCCGCGGCCGAAGCTGGCGTCGGAGAAGATTCGGTAATAGTTTCAGTCTGTTGATTACTAGAAATATCCGGATGGATGGCTTCCAGCATGCCAGCGTCCGTGCTGGCGTTCGTCACTTCACTCAAAAGCGCTCCTAAATGGCGCGGGACTTGCGCCTGGAAACAAGGGGCGCCCTATGAAGCGCCCAGCAGCGCCCGTATTGGCACCGCTCGTCCTGTGCCACGGCATATGCGGAACAAAGGGCGAAGAGTCAAGGTTTCGTGGCGTGCGTAGTTACCGCTCGGCCGGCGTTGGCGCGCACCGTGTCGCGAGAAATATTCTCGCGACGTGTCGACACGCTGCCTTCAACCGAGCTGCCGCGCCCCCCACATAATGTCAGAACCAGGTCTTAATCCCGGAGTTGCATACTGGTGCATGTCGAGGCGTTGAAAGGTTAATACTATTAAGTGTGTCGCCGCCTGGACAGACCCAGAATGTTGGGACGACAATTCACATGATGCGAATTAAATCCCAGACTGCTTGCCGTGGTGATCGCAGTATGCTAGGGCGCGCAACCTTGATTCGGGGGCGGAATTTTGGGGGAGGAGAGAGCTATGCTTCGCAGGCTCTATAACTATTTGACGTTGGCGGATTACGAGGTCGCCAATGCCCAAGCCAACAGGAGGATTGTTGCGCGGTTCACCCGCGGCAATATCTCCCTGAAAAACGGCTTGTACATGACCAAGCGGTCGTTGGACTCCCTCTCAGAGCGCGGCGGCCGCGCGGTTGCGCGCCTGCAAAAGAAGGTTGCCGCCTGAAGCACCCTCGTAATGGAATTTACCGAAAAATAGATCGGTATACTTGTCTCCATAAAAGACGAGTGGAACCGGGCAGAGCGCGACATCAAGCTTGCAGAGCAAGTCTGCAACGAGATCGTGTTTCCTTCGATTAATGAACTGCGTTACGGCGGCCGCCGCCTTGTCGATGTCATTCATGGCCTGCTCAACAACGCCAGCGAGGGGGACATCGACGGGTGGGTCGCCGATGCCCGATTCGATTGTCATCGGGCTCGCCACGATGCAATCGATACGGCCATCTCCAAAATCGCCATCAAAATCGATATCATGGTAGAGAAGTTGGAATACGAGGCAATCATTCCCGTATTCCCTGAATTTCCCGTTCTCGTAAAACAGCTCGGCGACGTCCGGAAAAACATCGCCAGGTCCCGCGAGAATCGAGAAGACAGAGAGGCAATCTATACCACTGTCGAATCGACCGATTTTATCGGCCTTGTCGAGAGGTTTCAGCGCCTCGTCGAGTGCGAGCCGATCATGAAGAAAATCGCGCTCAAAAACCGTTGGCGCGATGTTGTGGCAGTGGTTGCACTTGTTGTAGCTCTGGCGGCGCTCGTTGTCGTTTTCCTTTAACGCGTTTCCGATGTTGCGGTGCGCATTCAGGATTCGCCGATCATCTTGCCGCCTTAGGGAATCCCCCCGCTATGCACGTCTGCGCAGCGCCGCTGCCGTCTCGGTTGAAGACCGGCGAGGCGCGCAGATGTCAGATCTTGCTCCAGCGGCCGTTGTGGATGTTGAACTTCACCTTGCCGGCGGCGCGCATCTGCAACAGCAGTTCCTGCAGGGCGTCGGTGTTCTTGTTGCTGGGATCGACTCGTTGCTGCAGCGGGAAAAGAGCCATCGGCTTCTCGTCCAAGGCGGCCAGAACATCTTCTTCTCTTGTCATGATCGATTACCCTTAACATCGGCGCCGGACATAGACCCGTATGGCCATTCCGCCAATAACGATATTCGGTCCGGACGCCGCACGCCGATCTCCCTGGCGGGCGCCTTGGTTTTGTCACCGTTACACGCCATATACCCCTTCAGGGCCGCGGGCGCACCTTTGCCGGGCCGTTTTCTCCATTCTCCACTGGCCATCGCTTTTTGCGGGTACACGCAAGGAATCCCTGTGTTCTCTTCTCTCCCCGACGCCTTTTCCCGCGCCCTGCGCGCGCGCGACTACACCACGCCCACGCCGGTCCAGGCAGCCGTGCTGGCGCCCGAAGCCGCGGAGCGCGATTTGCTGGTGTCGGCCCAGACCGGTTCGGGCAAGACCGTCGCCTATGGCCTCGCCATGGCCGATTCGCTGCTGGAAGCGGGGGAACTGCCGCCGGCCGACGCGCCCCTGGCGCTGATCATCGCCCCGACTCGCGAACTGGCGCTGCAGGTGCAGGCGGAACTCACCTGGCTCTATGCCGAGGCGGGGGCGCATGTCGCGGCCTGCGTCGGCGGCATGGACCCGTTCAAGGAACGCCGGGCACTCGACCGCGGCGCCCATATCGTCGTCGGTACGCCGGGACGGCTCGGCGACCATCTGCGCCGCGGCGCGCTGCGGCTGGAAGCGCTGAAGGTGGTGGTGCTCGACGAAGCCGACGAGATGCTCGATCTCGGCTTTCACGAGGAACTGGAATTCCTGCTGCAGGCGACGCCGGCGAGCCGGCGCACGCTGTTGTTCTCGGCGACGCTGCCGAAGCCGATCGTGGCCTTGGCGCGCAACTATCAGCAGGATGCGCTGCGCATTGCGATGGCCACCGACGAGGGCGGCCACGCCGACATCGAATATCGCGCCATCCGCATCGCTCACGCCAAGGTCGCGCGCACGGTCGTCAACCTGCTGCGCTTTATCGATCCGCCGTCGGCGCTGGTATTCTGCGCCACGCGCATGGGCGTGCAAAAGCTGGGCGAGAGTCTGGCGGCGCGCGGCTTCGATGTCGTGGCGCTGTCGGGCGAGATGAACCAGAACGAGCGCAATCGGGCGCTGACCTCGCTGCGCGAAGGGCGGGCGCGGGTGTGCGTCGCCACCGATGTCGCGGCGCGCGGCCTGGACGTGCCCGATCTGGCGCTGGTGATCCACGCCGATCTGCCCAACGACGCCGAAGCGCTGCAGCACCGCTCGGGTCGCACCGGTCGCGCCGGCAAGAAGGGCATTTCCATTCTGCTGGTGCCGCCCTCGCGCCGTCGCAGCGCCGAGGAAATGCTGAGCCGCGCCCGGCTGCAATATGTCTGGAGCGAGCCGCCGTCGCCGAAAGCGATCTACAAACAGGACCGCGAGCGGCTGCTCGATGCGCCGCTGTTCGAGGCCGCCGATGCCGGCGAAGACCGCACGATTGCCTCGGCGCTGCTGGAGCGGCATTCGCCGTTCGAAATCGCCTCGGCGCTGGCCAAGCTCTATCGCGAGCGCCTGCCGGAGCCGTTCGACATCGAGGAATTCGTGGAAGACCCGCGCAAGCGCGACTATGACCCGCGGGCGCACGACCGGCCGGCCTATGAACGCCGCGAACCGCGCGAGCCGCGCGAACGCAAAGAGCCGTTTGCCAAGAAGGAGCGGGGACCGTCGCGCGGCCGCGGGCTGACGAACGGCGTCTGGTTCCGCATCAGCGTCGGGCGCGAGCGCAACGCCGATCCCAAATGGCTGCTGCCGGAAATCTGCCGTCAGGGCGAGGTGACCAAAAAGGACATCGGCGAAATCCGCATCTTCGATCACGAGACGCGGTTCGAGCTGGATGGGGCGCTCGCCGAAACCTTCACCGCCAGGATTTCGGCGCGCCAGAAGGGCGGGGTGAAGATTTTCCCCACCGACGGCGGCGAGCCCGATCCGCGGTTCATCCCGCCGGCGGCGGAGCCTGTGGAAACGCGGTCTGACGCGCGGCCGGACGGACGAGCTGAGCGTAAGCCGGCCTTCAAGCCGAAATTCAAGGGCAAGCCCGACGCTGCCCGCAAGCCCAAGCACAAAGACAAGAAAAAGCCGAAGCGGCGCAAAGGCGCGCTGGAAGTTTAGCCGCACGGGACTGCAAAACCGGTGGCGGGTGCCTATATGATGACGGCCTAACCAGCGGGAGTGCGTGCATGGCGCGGGGCTTTCCGATTTATTGCGATACCTTCATCGCCGGCACTGGCGAGCCGCATATGTGGCTCGGCATGCACGAGCCGGTGAACACCATCACCAATGCTGCCATCCTGATCGCGGCGTGGCTGGCGTATCGCCATATCAAGAAGTCCGGCGTCGGCTTTTCCGGCGACCTCAACCTGCTGCTGGTGCTGCTGGTGTGGGTCGGGATCGGCAGCACGCTGTGGCACGGACTGCGCACCCAATGGGCGCTGCCGCTCGATTGGGTCCCGGGCGTGCTGTTCCTGCTGGTGCTGACGGTGCTGTGGATTCGCCAGCTTTACGGCTGGGCGGCAGGCCTTCTCGGCATGGCGGCGATGCTGGCGCTTTCGATCGCCGGGGTCGGCTATCTCGGCAAGACGCTGTCGGCGATCACGCCCAATTTCTTTGCCCTGCCGATGTTCGCGACCGTGACCGTGGCAGGCATCATCATGGTGTCGGGAAGTTGGGCCAAATACGGGCGCCGCACCGGCCTTCTCGGGCTGTCGATCATCGCCGCCGGACTGACCGCGGCGGGCGCGCGCTCGATCGACCTGATCGTCTGCCCGTACGTGCCGTTCGGAACGCACTTCCTCTGGCACATCGGGCTTTCGACCGCGGCGTGCCTTGGGATCGTGCTACTGGTCAAGATGAAAAAAGCGGAGCGCGCGCGCCTTAACTGACGCGCGCCGCTTCAGGCCACCAACAGTCCGGTCGGCAACAGATCGTCCGGCGGGGTCGCCTTGTGGGTCTTGCGATAGACTTCGCGCTCGCACAGTTCGCAGCGCGGACCGCGGCAATAGACCTTGATCGAGCCCTGATGCGTCGGGTTGTCGTTCTCGGCGTGCTTCTGGAAAAAACCACACGTCGACAGATTGCGGCAAACCTCAGACATCACGAACTCCAACGCTAATCACGTACGCGGCTTTGACGGTGAAAAAAGGCATCTTTGTGGACACTATTGGGCTGATGCATGCCGCAATCAGGAAACAGCGTCGCACCCGCAGTATTATTGCGTTTTGTTACAGCTTTATGCGCGCCTAGACGTCGACTTCGGCAAATTGCGCGTTTTCCTGGATGAACTGGAAGCGCAATTCCGGCTTCTTGCCCATCAGGCGCTCGACCATGGTGTCGGTGTCCTTCTTGTCCTCGTCGGGCGTCATCACCTTGATCAGCGTGCGCAAGCCCGGCTTCATGGTCGTTTCCTTGAGCTGCGACGGCATCATTTCGCCGAGGCCCTTGAAGCGCGACACTTCCACCTTCGCGTTGGACTTGAATTCGGTCTTCAAGAGCTGGTCGCGGTGCTTCTCGTCGCGGGCATAGACCGACTTGGCGCCGTGGGTGAGGCGGTAGAGCGGCGGCATGGCGAGGAACAAATGGCCGTTTTTGATCAGCTGCGGCGCCTCGCGATAAAAGAAGGTGAGCAAGAGCGAGGCAATGTGGGCACCGTCGACGTCGGCATCGGTCATCACGATGACGCGTTCGTAGCGCAGCGCGTCTTCATTGTATTTCGCGCCCGCGCCGCAGCCGAGCGCCTGCATCAGATCGGTCAGTTCCTGGTTCTGGGCGAGCTTGCCCGCACCGGCGCTGGCAACATTGAGGATCTTGCCGCGCAGCGGGAGGATCGCCTGGGTGGCGCGATCGCGCGCCTGCTTGGCCGAACCACCGGCCGAGTCGCCCTCCACCAGGAAGATTTCGGTGCCCTCGGCTTCGTCGCGCGAGCAGTCCGCCAGCTTGCCGGGCAGGCGCAGCTTGCGGGTCGCGGCCTTGCGCGCGACTTCCTTTTCCTGCCGCTTTTTGAGGCGGTATTCGGCTTGATCTATGACGTAGTCGAGCAACTTGTCGGCGGTACCCGGGTCTTCGGCCAGCCAATGGTCGAAGTGGTCGCGCATCACGTTTTCGACTAGGCGCTGCGCGTCGGGTGAGGACAGCTTGTCCTTGGTCTGGCCCTGGAACTCGGGATCGCGGATGAACACCGACAGGCAGCAGCAGGCGCTCGCCATCACGTCTTCGGGGGTGATCTGCGCCGTCTTCTTATTGTTGGTGCGCTCGCCATGGGTGCGCAGCGAACGAACCAGCGCGTTGCGCAGGCCCTGCTCATGGGTGCCGCCGGCCGGCGTCGGGATGGTGTTGCAATAGCTGAGGGTGAAGGGCTCCATATCGGGAACCCAGGCCAGCGCCCATTCGAGCGTGCCCTTGCCGTTGTTCTCGGAGCGGCCGAAGAACAGCCGCGGCGTGACGGTGGTCTTGCCCTCGATTTCCCCCTGCAGGTAATCGGTGAGGCCGCCAGGGAAATGGAACGTGTCTTCGGCCGGAACCTTGCCGTCTTCGATCAGCTTGGGATCGCAGGTCCAGCGGATTTCGACGCCGCGGAACAGATACGCCTTCGACTTCGCCATGCGGTAGAGCCGCGACAGCGAGAAGTGCGTTTCGGTGCCGAAAATCTTGAAATCGGGCTTGAAGGTCGTGACCGTGCCGCGGCGCGCCGCCGGGCCGGTTTCCTTGAGCTTGCCGATCGGAATACCGCGCTCGAAGCGCATCTTGTGGCCGCGCTTGTCGCGGAAGACTTCCACTTCCATCCATTCCGACAGCGCGTTCACCACCGAGGCGCCGACGCCGTGCAGGCCGCCCGAGGTCTCGTAGTTCTTGCCGTCGAATTTGCCGCCCGCATGCAGCACCGTCATGATGACTTCGAGCGCCGACTTGTTCTTGAACTTGGGGTGCGGGTCGATCGGGATGCCGCGACCGTTGTCGCGGACTTCGAGAATGTCGCCCGCTTTGAGGTCGATCTCGATGCGGCTGGCGTGCCCGGCCACCGCTTCGTCCATCGAGTTGTCGAGGATTTCGGCGGCGAGATGGTGCAGGGCGGTGACGTCGGTGCCGCCAATGTACATGCCTGGGCGCCGGCGTACCGGTTCCAGCCCTTCCAGAACTTCGATGTCCTTGGCCGTATACTCGCGGCCGCCCTTTGCGGGAACGCTATCAAACAGGTCTTTGGCCATTCTTCACACGCAAACTCGAATCGAAAACCGAACCTAATAGTAGAAAATGGAGGCTGCTGCACGCCAGAGGGCTTACCGGCAGGCACTTTCTTAACGGGTCTGCCGCTAGACGTAGAGGGCATTTTCATTTCGCACAATGGGCCCGTTTGCCCATCCCGCTCGCCATGCCCGATCTTTTGTCCGCCATACCGGTCCCGAAACAGGAAGACGCCCGCTATTGCGAGGCGCGCATCCGGCTGCTGATCGAGACCCTGCCGCTGACTGTCTGGTTCAACCCGGCGGGCGTGGCGATTGCCTGCCTGGGGCTGTGGTTCGGGCGCGCCGAATTCGGCGACCTGCCGTTGTGGCGGATGGTTTTGGCGGTCGGTATCCAAGCGCTGGCCGCCGCCGCGGCCCATTTCGCCCATAGGCTTCACCCCGCCGTCTGTCGCGACAGCATCACGCGCGTCCGCCGTGGTCTCACCGCCTTGCAGATCGTGATCGGCCTTTGCTGGGGCGGCGTCGCCTGGTCGCTATGGCTGGAAGGCAATCCCGCCAACAACGGTTTCGTCGTGGTGGTGATGGCGATGGCGCTGTGGGCGATGGCGTTGACGCGCTGCGCCGTGCGCACCGTGTTCCTGTCGGGCCTCGCCGCGCTGGCGGCACCGCTGCTGCTGCGCTTCATCACCTCCGACGGCATCGCCGCGCATGTGTTCTGCGGCATCTATCCGGTATGGATGGGGTACATGGTGTTTTCGGGCCTGGGCGCCCGCAGACGCGTCGACGACATGCTGGCGGCCCGCTTCGCCAACGAGGATTTGTCGCAAGAACTGGCGATCGCCCGTGACGAGGCGGTGCAGAAGCGCGAAGAGGCCGAGACCGCCTCGAAATCGAAGACCGCCTTCCTCGCCAACATGAGCCACGAATTGAGGACGCCGCTCAACGCGATCATCGGCTTTTCCGAGATCATCTCCACCCAGGCGCTGGGACCGCACAATCCGCGCTATCCCGAATACGCCGGCGATATCCATTCCTCGGGCACGCATCTGTTGACCTTGATCAACGAAATCCTCGACGTCGCCAAGATCGAGGCGGGACGGATGGAAATCGATCCAAGGCCGCTGCACCTCACCAGCACGCTCGAAGGCGTCGAGCGCATCATGGCGATCCGGGCGCGCGAGAAATCGCTGAACATTTCGTATTGGGCCGATCCGCAGCTCGGCGAAGTCATTGCCGACGAACGCGCCTTCCGCCAGATCCTGCTCAACCTTCTGAGCAACGCGGTGAAATTCACGCCCGCGGGCGGCGACATCGCGGTGCAGTGCAACGAAGCCGACGACGGCGGCATGCTGCTGACGGTCGTCGACAGCGGTCCGGGCATCCCCGCCGACAAGCTCGCGACGCTGTTCAAACCGTTCAGCCAGGTCGACAACCGTTTCGATCATCATCACGGCGGCACCGGCCTGGGGCTGGCGCTGGTGCAGGGACTGGCGCGCCTGCACGGCGGCCGCGCGTGGATGGACAGCATCGAAGGGCAGGGAACGACGGTATCCGTTTACTTCCCGTTAGTAAGCGTTAAGCACGAACTAAAGCGCGCAACGCAATGAGTTCCGGTTTTTCTCAGTAAATCTTAACCCTCGGACTCTAGCATCCATTTACGACGATCGGGGCTAAAGGGGAAATCCCGTGGAGTTCATCAAGCGACTGCGCAGCCAAAGAAGCACTGACGTGCGCGTGCTGAAAGCGCAGTTGGATCTCACTTCGCAGACGGTGCGTTCGACGCGGCTTTCATCGCCGTTCTGGGCGCTGGCCATTGCATGGCTCGGCTCCGACAGCTTCGGCGCGTTCGGCCATGCCAGTTTCAACGTCGCGGTGTTCGTGCCGGTGATCGTATCGGCGACGATGATCCTGTCGGCGTCGGTGGTGTCGATCTACCAGTACGACACCTCGGACTCCAACGAATACGAGCGCACCCGCCCGTGGTTCTCGCGCATCGTCGCGATGCAGGCGATCATCAGCGCCGCCTGGGGCCTCGCCCCGTGGCTGCTGTGGGACCCGTCCTCGACGCTCAACCATATCTATCTCGGCGGCGTCACTGCCGCGGTGCTCGCGATGCTGGTGGTGTCGCGCTCGAGTCACATGGACATGTTCCTGGCCTCGATCGTGCCGCTGACGCTGATGAGCGCGATGCGCTTCATGTTCTCGACCAGCGTGATCGATTTCGGCATCGCGCTGATCCTGCCGGCCTTCGCCGCCCAGCTTCTGGTTGACGGCCGCCGCCTGATGCATCGCCTCGACGAGGACTCGCGGCTGCGCTTCCAGGTGGAGGATCTGGCTCGCGAACTCGAAGAAACGCGCGACGACGCCTTGCGCAAGAGGTTCGAAGCCGAAACCGCCAACGCCTCCAAGACCGCGTTCCTCGCCAACATGAGCCACGAACTGCGCACGCCCTTAAACGCCATTCTCGGCTTCTCGGAAATCATCGCGCAGGAGTGCTTCGGCCCGGTCGGTTCGGCGCGCTACAAGGAATACGCGGGCGACATCCATTCGTCGGGCGCCCATCTGCTCTCGCTGATCAACGACCTGCTCGACGTCGCCAAGATCGAAGCCGGCAAGATGGAAATCTCGCCGCATCCGATCGACGCGCACCGCACCTTCGACATCGCCCTCAAGCTGATCGGCGCCAAGGCGCGCGAGAAGAAGCAGGAACTCGTCATCACCGTGCTGCCCGACGCGCCGCCGCTTTATGCCGACGAGCGCGCCCTCAAGCAGGTGCTGATCAATCTCGTCTCCAATGCCGTCAAGTTCACGCCCGAAGGCGGCAAGATCGCCGTCACCGCCGGGCCGGCCAACGGCGGCGGTTTCCAGATCGTCTGCGAAGACAACGGTCCGGGCATCCCGCGCGAAAAGCTCGACAAGATTTTCACGCCCTTCAGCCAGGTCGACAACCGCTACGACCGCCAAGCCGGCGGCACGGGTCTCGGTCTTGCCCTGGTGCGTGGACTTGCCGAACTGCATGGCGGCCGGGCGTGGCTCGAAAGCGAATACGGCAAGGGCACCCGCGCTTACGTCGTGCTGCCGGCCGAACCGCCGAAGCAATCGTCCGAAGCGGCCTAACTCAAGAAGGGCAGGCGCCATGCACTGGAGAACGCCGTTCCCGCCGAAACGTCCGTCGGTGCTGGCCGAATTGATCGCGGTCTTGAAAGGCTCGCTGTCGCCGTCGCAGGTGATGGCGCCCAAGCCGGACGAGGCGCTGCCCGACGAACTGCCGGCCGCCGAACCGGCGCCAGTGCCGGCGCAAAAATGATTGACCTGCCGGCAATCCCTTAAGGCCGTGCGGTGGAGGCGTTGTCATGAGCTTCGACCGCTTCGAAGCGTCGATCAAATCGCCCGATCTGCGTGCCGTCGCCCTGCATTGGAAGGCCGCCTGCGGTGCCCGGGCGATGCCGGACTGGAGCGACATCCGTCCCAATCGGATCGGACCGCAACTCAAGATCGTCTGGTCGTATCGCTATGACGACGTCAACGACCGCCTGATCGGTCGGCTGGCGGGCGATCTCATCGAGCGCGTGTTCGGCCAGACCCTGCGCAATACGCCGATGGAAAATCTCTATCCGACGGAGCAATATCCCGCGATGTTCGCCCGATTCAGGCGCATCGTGTGCGAGCCGTCGCTGTTCCTGGAAACCGGCAAGGTGTTTCAGGCCGTCGATCGTTTTGGTTTCGGTGAACGCGTTGCCATGCCGTTGAGCCGTGACGGGCACACCGGCGATGGCCTGATCGGCGCCACGGTCTACGAGACGTTTCACAATTT
>NZ_JBWZET010000076.1:0-3937 GCF_056722145.1 Rhizomicrobium sp.
ACCGCGCCCTCGAACTCGAAGCCGAACACCGATTCCTTGCCGGCATTGGTAAGCACGAACCCGGTGCCGGTGAAGATGTTCGACTGGAAGCCCTTGATGCTCTCCTTGAACAGCGCGAAGTTCAGCGTCGCGACGCCCCAGTTGGCCTTGAGCCCGGCCTCGTACACGGTCGATTTCTCGGGCCCGGCAAAGCGCGTGCCATAGGACTGGTTGGGCAGCGTCAACCCGGCCGCGATCAGCGCCGCGCGGGTGCTGCCACCGTCGTAAACCGGGTCGAGCGGCCGACTGTCGCGCGACAGGTTGACCGAGCTCGCCTTGAAGCCGGTCGCGAAGCTCAGGTAGAGGTTGATCTTGCTGCTCGCGTCATAGGCCAGCCGCGCCGTGTACGAGACGTTGCCGTCGCTGGTCTTGCCCGGCTCGACCGAATTCGGCACGTTCAGGAACGGCGGCAGGAATTGGTAGGCGCGCAGCCCCATCAGCGGGTTGGTCTGGATCGCCGCAGCCACGCCTTGGCTGATCAACCCGAACGCTGCCGGGTTGGCGGCGGCGAACCCGGCGATCTCCGCCCCCGAAGCCGGCGTACCGGCATGGAGGATGTTGCCGATCTGCTGCGCCAGACCATAGTTGGTCAGCACGGTCGGAATATCGACCCCGGCGAAGACGTCGCTCGACAGGGTTCCCGTGGTGGCGAAGTGCTTCTGGTCGTGGGTATAGTTGATGCCCCCGGTCAGCGTCAGCTTCGGCGCGATCTTGAAATCGACCTGGCCGAACACCGAGACGGCATCGTTCTTCATCGAATAGTGCTCGTCGAGCCCGGTTCCCGCCTGGAAGAACTTGGAGGAGCCGTCGGCATTGAAATAGGCCGCCGGCGTACCCTGCAAGGCGCCCAGCGCCCCGGTCACGTAAGCCAGCCCCGGACAGGCGGGAACGCCCAGGCAGCCGTTCTGCTGCTGGATCAGCAGGTTGGCATAGGATTGCGCCTGCGTGCCGTAATAGATCTGCCCGTCCTGGTTGATCTTCTCGTTGAAGTAATAGGCGCCCGCCACGAAGTTCAGCGGACCGTCCATGTTGGTCGAGGCGCGGAATTCCTGCGTGAACGTGCGGATGCGCACGTCGGCGGCGTTGCGACCCAGCAGGTCGAGGCTGGTGAAGTCCGAATCCTGGTTGGTCTGGTTGCGGTTGTAGCGCCAGGCCGTGATCGAGGTCAGCGTCAACGGCCCGAGCTGGTAATCGACTTGCCCGCTGAACCCGTAGTTCTTGATATGATTGGTCGAATCGAAGTTGTCATACACGGTTCCGAACGGATCGCTGGCCGGATTGACCTTGCCGCCCAGCGCCAGGATCGCCGCGGTCGGCGCCGCAGCGCGGATGTTGACCACTGCGCAGCACAGCTCGTCGATCTTGCCGTAGTCGGCAATCAGTCGCACCTTCAGCGCGGTGCTCGGCTCCCACAGCGCCTGCCCGCGCACGAACCAGCGGTTGCGGTTATTGATGTCGCTGCCGGTGCCGCCGTCGTGCACCATGCCGTCGCGCCGGTTGTAGCCGCCGGCGATGCTCAGCGCCAGGGAGTCCGAGACCGGCCCGGTCAGCATCGCTTTCGCCACCACGGCGTTGTAATTGCCATACGACAATTCGGTGGTCGCGCCGAGGTGGAACTGCGGCGCCGCGGTGACGATCGAGATCACGCCGGCGCTAGCGTTCTTGCCGAACAGCGTCGATTGCGGCCCGCGCAGCACCTCGACCCGCTTGACGTCGGGAAAATCGGCAATCTGCGCGGCAGAGCGCGAACGGTAGACGCCGTCGATGAACACGCCCACCGAAGGCTCGATGCCGGCGTTGTTGGCGCCGTTGCCGAAGCCGCGGATGTTGAAATCAGTCTGCGCCGAACTCTGGTGCTCGGCGACGCGCAGCGACGGCACCACGCTGGCCAGGTCCTTGATATCGCGGATATGCGCGCGCTCGATGGTCTCGGACGTTGTCACCGTCACCGCCACCGGCACGTCCTGCAGCGTCTGCTCGCGCTTGGTCGCGGTGACGATGATCTCGTTGCCGTCGGCCTCGGCCGCTTCGTCGCGCGCCGGCTGCGCTTCCTGCGCCGCGTCGGGCTTGGCTGCCTGGGCCTGCGCGGCCAGCGGTGCCGCCCCGCCGAGAACCAACCCGGCAATCGCCAGCGCGCGTAGCGAAACCTGCCCGGCTGCGGCCGCAATCGCTTTGTCTATCGATACCATGGTCAAGCGTATCCTCTCTGCGCGAAGCCCCCGCCTTTCGCCCCATCCGCTTGGACCCGCGCGCGGCGAGAGTTTCGCATTGCCCCTGAAACTGCTCCTGACAGTAATTTTTCGGCACTCATAGCACAATCGCTAAATCCGGCCGCCCGCGCCTTTTCCACGATCCCGTGCCGGTTTGCGCCACCTCGCGCCACCTTGCCAGGGCCAAGAGCCCGCTTGCCGTCTCGATGATTTTCGACTAGGGCGCGCGCCATGTTGCGCCGCAACAAGCGTCGCCGCCCCCCGCATTCTCGCCCCGTTCTTACCGAAAGCCTCTTCGCATGTCCGCCGCCGGCCAGCCGCTTCGCAATATCGCCATCATCGCCCACGTCGATCACGGCAAGACCACGCTGGTCGACCAGTTGTTCCGCCAGTCGGGCACCTTCCGCGACAACCAGCGCGTCGAGGAACGCGCGATGGATTCGAACGATCTGGAAAAAGAGCGCGGCATCACCATCCTCGCCAAGTGCACCAGCGTCGAGTGGACCAACCCGAAAAACGGCGAAACCACCCGCATCAACATCGTCGACACCCCCGGCCACGCCGATTTCGGCGGTGAGGTCGAACGCATTCTCTCGATGGTCGATGGCGTCATCCTGCTGGTTGACAGTTCCGAAGGCGCGATGCCGCAGACCAAATTCGTCACCGGCAAGGCGCTTGCCCTGGGCCTGAGGCCGATCGTCGTCGTCAACAAGATCGACCGTCCCGATGGCCGCCCCCAGGAAGTCCTCGACGAGGTGTTCGACCTGTTCGTCAACCTCGATGCCAACGACGACCAGCTCGAATTTCCCGTGCTCTACGCCTCGGGCCGCAACGGCTACGCCTCCGAGGACGAGAACGCCCGCGAAGGCAACCTCACCCCGCTGTTCGAGAAGATCATCGACTACGTCGCGCCGCCTGCGCTCGACGTCGATGCCCCGTTCACCTTCCTCGCCACCCTGCTCGATCGCGACAACTTCATGGGCCGCGTGCTCACCGGCCGCGTCCAGTCGGGCCGCAACAAGGTCAACCAGCCGATCCACGCGATCGACATCGACGGCAAGGTCATCGAAGTCGGCCGCGCCTCCAAGCTGATGAGCTTCGACGGGCTCGAACGCGTGCCGGTCGAGGAAGCCAAGGCGGGCGACATCATCGCCATCGCCGGGCTCGAAAAGGCCACCGTCGCCAACACCATCGCCGACACCTCGGTCACCGAAGCCATCGCCGCCCAGCCGATCGATCCGCCCACCCTGTCGATGCGCTTCTCGGTGAACGACAGCCCGTTCGCCGGGCGCGAAGGTTCCAAGGTCACCAGCCGCATGATCCGCGACCGGCTCGAGCGCGAGGGCGAATCCAACGTCGCCATCCGCATCACCGAGAGCGCGGACAAGGACAGCTTCGAAGTCGCCGGCCGCGGCGAGCTCCAGCTCGGCGTGCTGATCGAGACGATGCGCCGCGAGGGCTTCGAGCTCGGCATCAGTCGCCCGCGCGTGCTGTTCGACACCGACGAGAACGGCCAGCGCACCGAACCGTACGAAACCGTCGTGGTCGATGTCGATGACGAATACGCCGGCACCGTCGTCGACAAGATGGCGATCCGCAAGGCCGAGATGACCGACATGCGCCCCTCGGGCGGCGGCAAGACCCGCATCACCTTCTCCGCCCCCTCGCGCGGCCTGATCGGCTACCAC
>NZ_JBWZET010000077.1:0-30940 GCF_056722145.1 Rhizomicrobium sp.
GGAACCATCGTGCCCGCCGCTCCTGAAGCAGCCGCAGATGCCGACCTATCATCTGGTGCAGCCGAACAGCATGGGCATCACGCTAGTCAACATCGGTGTCGGCCCTTCCAACGCCAAAACCATCACCGACCATCTCGCGGTGCTGCGCCCGCACGTCTGGCTGATGGTCGGCCATTGCGGCGGCTTGCGCGGTAACCAGCGGCTCGGCGATTACGTGCTGGCGCATGCTTACCTGCGCGACGATCATGTACTCGACGACATGCTGCCGCGCGAGATCCCGGTGCCACCGATCGCCGAAGTGCAGCTCGCCCTCACTAAAGCGGTCAGCGAAGTCACCGGCGCAACCGGCCAGGTGCTGAAAGAACGCCTGCGCACCGGTACCGTCGTCACCACCGACGACCGCAACTGGGAACTGCGCTTCACCGAACAGGCCCGTCGCTTCAACCAGTCCCGCGCCATCGCCATCGACATGGAAAGCGCCACCATCGCCGCCAACGGCTATCGCTTCCGCGTGCCCTATGGGACGCTGCTGTGCGTTTCCGACCGACCGCTGCACGGCGAGATCAAGCTGCCCGGCATGGCGGACGCATTCTACGAAGAACGCGTGTCGCAACACCTGCAGATCGGCATTCGCGCGCTCGAACTGCTGCGCCAGGAAGCCGAAAACGGCACGCTCCATTCCCGCAAACTGCGCAGCTTCACCGAACCGGCTTTCCGATAGCCTTGAAGAGGTTGGTCGTCAGACCCTGATACGTGTCCTGGTTTTCGGGGTCTGGACTGATCTTTTCCCAGACGAACAGTACGACGCCGATCATCAGTCCGGCGAGGAAGCCGCCGACATGCGCGGCGTTGTCGATATTCGGCGACAGCGCGCCGAGCAGCGCGGTCATGCCGCCGAAGATCGCGATGTTGATCAGGATGTAGCGTTCATTGCCGGCGATGCGATCATCGCGCAGAACCGCCAGCGCAACCGCCATCCCCCACAATCCGAGCACGGCACCGGATGCACCGACGCCGATTACGGCCGGGTTCCACCACACGCTGGCGACCGATCCCGCCACGCCGCAAATCAGAAAGCACAGGATCAGCCGGCTGTTGCGCGCCACCGGCACCAGGCACCCGATCGCGAACAACAGGCCGTAGAGGTTGTTGACCATGTGCATCAGGCCGCCATGCAGAAACATCGATGTGACGAGTCCGAGATGCCCAGGTCCTAATCCCAGAGGCCCGCGATTGGCGCCCCAGGCAACGAGATCGTCCACTTGGAATGACATGATGCCGAGCCCGGAAAATACCATTGCTGCAAAAACGCCGATGATGAGATCAAACAGCACCGCCGGGCCATATAGCGTTCGCGACGGCACCACCAGCAGCCACAGCGAAAAATCACTCTTGGGCTTCGCCGTCAACTTTCCGGTGGCCTGCACGCTTTCGACCTCGTCCTCGTCCAATATCCGGAACAGCAGCACGAAGGCCCACAGCACGGCGGCGCCGCCGAACACCCACGCGGCCCGCACCAGGCGGTTCTGCGTGTTGACGCCGAACGGTTCGGTGCGCGGCACAACAATCACAGCCCCCGTCGCAGCGCCGATCGCCTTGTCGAATTGATGCCGGTCGCTGCCGGAGCGCAGGCGTTCGACATAGGCCCAGCTCGACGGATCGAGGGTTTCGACTTCGTTGCGCGTCTCCCGCTCGAAGGCGTTCGCGACTTCGACACGTTCATTGCGAGGCATCGAAGCCCGCACCGTGTGACTTCGATGGATGCCGACCCAGTAGCGTGTCGCGCCACCATCGCCGCAGACCGGAACCGCCGCATAAAGTTCGAACGCGATGTCGTTGCTGCTGCCTGTGCTGTGGGCGAAGCCGTTCCAGCGTGCGCCCCGCACGTTTACGCACGCTTTTTGCGGCGCGTAATAGCGCGCGTTGCTGTCCGCCGGGATCGCGGTCAGCGTCGAAACCGGGCGCAGTCCCCACATCGTCTCCTGCAGCGAGGGTTGCAGCACCATGATCGGCGGAATGATCAGCAGCGCCGCGCACAAGATGAACAGCGTATTCGGATTGCCTTTTTCGGCCGGAAGGAAGATGCGCAACCGCGGGCCAAGGAACGTTGCCATAGCCGCCAGGCCGACGCCGAACGGCAGCCAGAATTCGAGCAGTTCACCGCCGATCGCGATCCAGCCGGACCACTCCACCAGCACTGCGCACACCGCGAAATACGCGGCAATCACGGCGAGCGAAAACAGCACCACTGGAACAAACAGGAATCGCAGCCGGAAGAAATAGTGGTCCATGAAGCCCCCCTTGATGCCGCTTGACCAAGCCAGCACCGTCGAGGCTCTGCCGCCGCGGAAAACAAAAAACGCGCGGAGCCGAACCCCGCGCGTTTCTATCATGCAGCTTGAAACGTCTCAACGCGGCGATGCGTTCGCAGCCTCCTCTCGACCCCCGTCAGGACGGAGTTCAATCGCGCCGCAGGCGGACCACCACGTCGACGCGCGAGACCTTGCGGCCTTCCGGCGGCGGCGGCACGTCCTTGAAACCGGCATCGCGTTCCGGAACAGCCACCAGCCGGCGCTCGTCTTCGAAATAGAAGTACTGGCGGTTTTCCGGATTGGTGTCGAAATAGCGCCGGGAGTCGATCGACACTTCACGCACCATGCCGACGTCGCAGAAACTGTGCAGGGTGCCGTAGACCGTCGCCAGCGAAACCTTGATGCCGTTCTTCAGCGCAAAAGCGTGCAAGCCTTCCGCCGTCACGGCTTCGCGACAATCGGAAAAAAGCAGATGGGCCAATTCCCGCCGTTGACGCGTCGGCCGCAGGCCAGCTTTACGAAGACGCGCAATCGTCTCTTCGTCGATATCGTCTATCTGCACGAAAATCCCCATTGGTCCCGATTTGCCGCGATCGACCGCGGACCGCCCCAGGAACGATTACGTTGATAATTACAATCGATTTGTAAAGTGACGTGACTGTCACAGAAGCCCTAGTAAGGTCTTTCCCGTATTTGCACAGCAAGTTGGGAACGGTTCTCAGGTTTTCGCGCCGGGCGCGATGTACTTTACACAGCTCTTTTGACGGGAATTGGCAGGTTGATTGACGGGAATGCTTTGTTTGTCTTGCGTACTATTTGGCAACGACTTTTACGACGACGCGCCATGGTAACCATTCCAATTCGGTAATTTGCGTTTTGCCCGGCTGGCCAGTTAAACTGACGGCAATGCAACGCGTGGGCAAAAAGACACTCAGAACGGGAGGGGCCGGCCGGTCCCTGCTGATCCTGGTTGTGCTTTTTGCGTTCTCCCTGCAGAGCTTCCTGATTCAGACCCACATTCACAACCTGCCGCAGTCGTTCCAGTCCGTCGCTGGCGTCTCGGTATCGGCTCCGGATTCGACCAAGGCGCCGATCGACGTCGACAAATGCTTCCTGTGCCAGGAATTCGTGCACGGCGGTGCCTACGTAGCGCCCGCTGCGGCTGCGGTGTTGCCGCCAAACGCGGTGGTGTCGCTGTTGCCGCTCCGGCAGGCACCATTCCTCGCCGCATTCCCTCAGTCCCACAACTGGATGGGCCGGGCGCCACCACGCGCCTGACCTGATGCTCGCCATCGCGCGCGCCGCGTTTCTGCGGCCGTGCCGCTTTACATCCAGCGTGGAGAATCTCCCGTGTTTCGCAGAAGCCTTCTGCTGACCGCCGCGGCGGCAGCACTTCTTACGCCCGTTTCCGCCCAGCAAGTCTACAGCCCCGAACGGGGTTCCAGTGTCGAGACGGTGGTGGTGACCGCCTCCCCGATCAGCAAACATATCGATGACACCGCCACGGTCATTGCGTCCGTCGACCGTGACGCCATATTGGCGGCCGGCGGCGGCAATCTCGCCGATGCCCTGTCGCATGTGCCGGGCGTTTCGGTGTCGGGATTTGCCGCCGGCGCCTCCCGCCCAATCATTCGCGGCATGGATTCAGCCCGGGTGAAACTGGTCGAAAACGGTCTGTCGAGTTCGGACGTGTCCGACGTCGGCCCCGATCACGGCGTGCCGATCGATCCGCTTTCGACCCAGAATATCGAAGTGGTGCGCGGCGCCGCCACGTTGCGCTATGGCAGTCAGGCCATCGGCGGTGTCGTTAACGCGCTCAACAACCGCGTGCCGGTTGCCCTGCCCGATCAGACCTTTTCGGGCGAGGCCACCGCGGCCTACGGCTACGTCGCGAATTCCGGCGAAGCTTCGGTCCTCACCGACATCGCCGCCGGCAAATTCGCGATTCACGCCGATGCCTTCTATCGCAACGCCGGCAACTACGCGACGCCGCTCGGCACCCAGGCCAATTCGTTTTTCGTCGGCAACGGCTTTGCGCTCGGTTCGAGCTATTTCTTCGACGACAAGGATCATACCGGCCTCGCCCTGGTCCAATACGACGCGAAATACGGCATCCCGAGCGACACCACCTACCTCCTGATGCGGCAAACCAAGCTCATCAGCCGATCCTCGTTCGATATTGCCGCCGGCCCGCTGCAGGCGCTCAACATCGACGGGTCCTATGCCAACTATTCGCACGAGGAGAAGAACCCGGACGGCTCGGTCAATACCACCTTCAAGAACAAGGAAGCCAACGTCCGTATCGAACAGCTGATCGGAGCGGTGGGACCGTTCTCGTCGATGGCGGTCGGCATTGATGCGCAGAACCGCGACTATTCCGCCGTCGGCGTCGACAGCAGCTATCTCAGCCCGGCGATCACCAACACTTTTGCCGGCTATGTCTTTGCCGACACGCCGATCGGCAGCCGACTGAATCTCGAAACCAGTGTGCGGGCCGAAAACGTGCATGTGACCGGAACGCCGGCGTCCAATGTTCGCATCGGACGCGACTTCACGCCTCTCAGCGGCGCGGCGGGGCTGCTGTTTACCGCAAACGACTGGCTGAAGTTCGGTCTCACCGCTTCGACCGCAGGACGGGCGCCGGCGCAGACCGAGCTGTTTGCCCGCGGCGGACATGACGGACCGGGCACCTATGAAACCGGCGATCCGACGCTGAAAATCGAACGTGCCAACGCCCTGGAAGGCTCGGTACGGATCAACAGCGGCAAATTCAGCATGGATCTGAGCCTGTGGAGTTCGTGGTTCGACAATTACATCTATGGCGACCTAACGGGCCGCACCTGCGATGACGGCGGCGTTTGCGCCGTGGGCGGTGCAGGCGATCTGAAGGAACTCTTCTATCGGCAAGGATCGGCCCATTTTCGCGGACTGGAAGGCAAAGGCAGCTACCGTCTGTGGGATACCGGCGATGGCATTCTCTCGGTCGATCTCCAAGGCGATTACGTGCGCGCGACGCTGGGCGGCGGAGGCAACGTGCCGCGCATCCCGCCGTGGCGCGCCGGCGGCGGGTTCAGTTGGGACAGCGAAAGCTTCTCAGCGTCCATTGATGTGATGCAGATCGGCAAGCAGACCGAGTTCGGTCCGTTCGATACGGCAACGGCAGGTTATACCGACGTCGGTGCGCGACTGTCGTTCCCGCTCACGGACGGATGGCACCTCGATCTCGTCGGCCACAACCTCGCCGACCAGGTCGAGCGCAACGCCGCCTCGTTCAACAAGGATACCGTCGTGGCTCCCGGACGCGATGTCCGTCTGGTGCTGCGCGCCTCGCTGTAGCGCGTTCGACGCAGCGCATTGCCTGATTGCATCGGTCAGGCGTGCGCTGCTTTCGCGCCGCGCCGGAACCTGACGCCGCATCGCAACACGCCGGGCGCCGATTGATGCCGGGCGGCGGAGCCGGTAGTCTCGTTTGTATGATCTACACACCATTTTTCGCCGTCGCGATGGTGCTGACGTTCGTTGCACCCGCGCTCGCCGCACCGAACCTGCCGCTCGACAAGCCGGTGAAGGTTTCCGGCATTGCCACCGTCTGTACCGGCATCGGTTGGGAACGCCAGAACGATCCGCGATGGAATAGCTATCCGCTCAAGATCGTGTTTGCCGGCCGCAGTGGTCAGTGGGTGACGGACGGCGACGTGTCCATTGCCGACCGCAGGCACCAGATCTTCGCCGCCCATTGCGAAGGGCCATGGTTGTTCGTCAATCTGCCGGCCGGAAAGTATCGCATATCCGGACAACTCGAAGGCCAGCGCGACCACACCAAAGCCTTCGCACCGCGCTCCGGTCAAGGCCGGGTTATTCTCCGGTTTCCGAAAAGCGGCGGTGCGGTCAGCGCCCAGCACACGCAACACTTGCGCGCCCTGGCTGAAAACCGCACCCCGAACGAACGACGCCGCAATTAGGCGGCAGCCGTCTCCTTGGGCTCACTGACGTCAGTGACGGTTTTGGCGTCGGCCAATTCGGCAGTCTCGGCGGCGATCTCGGCAGTCTCGACCGGCTCAGTCGCGGCGGGCCCTGCAACGATGCTGAGTTCCAATTCAGCGGTTGCTTCGACGACGGCTTCCGGCGGCGTATCGACTGCCTCCGCAATCGCCGGTTCTTCGACCACCGCCGCCTCGGCCTCCTCCACCACAACAGCCGGTTCTGCGACCGCGGCTTCGGCGTGTTCGGGCACTTCTGCGGGCATCACATCCGTTGGCACGATCGCCTCGACGTCGAGCGCCATCACGGCCGGCTCGGCGATTTCGACCGGCAGCGGCGGCATTTCCTCGGCTTGGGGAGTGTTCGCAATTTGCGCGGCGAAATCGGTGTGAACGTGCGCGTAGGCCTCGGCGGCTGCAGCGAGGGATTCCCGCTCGCGCCCGACCAATTCGAACAGAACATGCGCAAACAGCGATCCCCACAGCCCGAGGCTGAATTTCACGTACTCGCGCGTCGCATTCCGCAGGATCAGATCCATCTGGATCACGAACGAGGAGGCGTCGACCGGAAACACGCGGCTGAAACGGAACCTCTGATTGCAGAAGTTGAAGTAATCCCGCGGCAGCGTGACGTTCAGCTCCGCGGCCGGAACGATCGTGCCGATGGCAATGTTGCTATAGCCCGGCTCATTCGCGCCCTTGAACATCACGACGGAAAACGGCAATCCGCCCGGAAGCTGCTCACCGGTTTCGGCGTTCACCACCTTCACCGCCGCGTGAATCACCGGCTTGCCGTCCGACATGACGGCTTCATTGACGCCAATGATGCCGGTTTCGTTCATCAGCGCGATCAGTTCTGCAGGCGAAAGATAGTCGATGATCTGACGGTCGTTGCTCATGATGCCCGCTCTACCTCTTCAGCTTGAACGCGGCGTCGGCCGCAGCGCGCAGATGCTCGACGGCTTCTTCCGAGCTCGGAACCGTGCGGCGGAATACGGCGACTGGGTCGGTGTTCCACAACAGCGAAGACGCGCCAAACACGTCTTGTTCGAGTTTGGCGCGTTCGCGTGCCAGCCTGCCACGCCGGGTGGCAACTTCGTCGATCGCCTTGGCCGCCAGGCTCGGCATCACCCGGAACCACCACGGCGAACCGCCGGCGGCCTTGGCTTCGCGCCGGACGCATTCGGCTATCTGCTTGTCGAGACGAGCAAGTTTCTTGTGGTACTCAGCGTACCGCATCACCATCCCCCATATGTTGCAGCCCGGAGCTCTGAGGCCCTTTAAGCCTGCGCATTCTTACCAAATTTCGGCCCAAAACGGGACAAAATTTCCATGACAAGGTTGCCGCACGGCCCTTTCCGCGCGGTATTGTTCCCGTATTCAGGGCATTTCGTCTATTTGCGGCCGAACAGAAGCAGCAGCAGCCCTAAAACCGCGGACCCGATCGCCGCATACCAGCTGCACACGATCGGTACGGCGTGGCCCGCCACCAAAATCGGAACTGCTGCATAGATCCGGTAGCCATGCGCCGCGGCGATGATCAGAAAGACCAGCCCGGCCAGAACGACGATTACCGCCTTCATAACCATAACTCCCCATTACCCGTAAAAATAATAGCACATTTCTACGCGCATGGCTGGAACTGTCCGACAGCGCGGCCGTTTTTCCGTTACGGCGGACGGAGCGAAAGAGTGCCCGTACGTAGAATCCCCAGCTGTGCATGAGTTGTCGCAGTTTGGAATCTATTTGTAGTAAGTCTTAGAAACATTTTACTCACGCAGCCGACGGAATTTCCTTTCGCTCCATTGACTTGACCCGGCCGGCGCCGACCGGAGCGTTGCTCTGCAACAGACAGGACGTGCCATGCGCCTTTTGTTTGTGACGTCCGAAGCCTATCCCCTCGCCAAAACCGGCGGTCTTGCCGACGTTTCCCGCTCGCTGCCAGCCGCGCTGGCACGCCAGGGCGCCGACGTTATGGTGATGATGCCAGCCTACCCGCGTGCAGTCGTCCAGCTACGGAGCCCTCGGGTGGCGGCCCACCTGAAACCAATTTTCGGCATTGACGACGGCGTGTTGATCGGCGGAACTTTCCCCGACTGCGACCTGCCGCTCCTGCTGGTTTCAAGTGCCAAACTGTTCGGCCGCGCCGGTGGCCTCTATCAGGACGACGACGGCGCCGATTGGGCCGACAACGCCCTGCGCTTCGCCTTTCTCGCACGGACGGCGGCCGATGTCGCGCTCGGGGAAACCGGCATCGGTTGGACGCCCGACGTGGTGCATGCCAACGACTGGCACGCCGGTCTAGTGCCGTTCTTTCTTTCGCAGCATGAAGGCCCCAGGCCGCACACGGTGTTCACGACCCATAACATGGCGTTCCAAGGCATTTTCGCCCACGACCATGTTCCCGACATCGGCAGCGGCGATTTCGAATTCTACGGCAAAGTCTCGTACTTGAAAGCGGGGCTGCGCTACGCCGACCGCGTCACCACCGTCAGCCCGACCTACGCCCGCGAAATCCTGACGCCCGAATACGGTTTCGGGCTTGAAGGCGTGCTCGCCGCCCGCGGCAGCCATTTCAGCGGCATCCTCAACGGCATCGATGAGACCATCTGGAATCCGGCAACCGACCGCTTCCTGCCGGCGAATTACCGCGCCCGCGATACCAGCGGCAAGCGCATCTGCAAGCAGGACCTGCTGCGCGAAACGCAGCTTCCCGAAACCGAAGGACCATTGATCGGTTTCGTCTCGCGCCTCACCGAGCAGAAGATGGCCGACACGCTGGTCGCGGCTTTGCCCTGGATCGCCGCCAGCGGGGCGCAGCTCGCCGTCGTCGGCGAAGGCGATCGCACCATCGAAAATGCGCTGGCAGAGGCCGCGGAAAAAAATCCCGCCTTCGTCTCCGCTACGATTGGATACGACGAAGCGCTTGCCCACAAGCTGCAGGCTGGTAGCGATATCCTTCTGGCACCGGCGCGTTTCGAGCCCTGCGGCCTGACACAACTATACGCCCTGAGATACGGCACTTTGCCGGTCGTGCGCAGGACTGGAGGCCTTGCCGATACTGTTGTTGATACAAACAATGTCTCCATTTCGGATCGTACGGCCAGCGGTTTCGTCTTTGATGATCCGACCACTGATGGTATGATCCACGCATTGTCGCGCGCACTCGCCCTTTATCGCGATCCATTACATTGGCGGCTGGTGCAATTGCAGGCCATGACCCGAGCTTTCGGCTGGGACCGGAGCGCGGGAACCTACATGGAGCTTTACCGCAATGTCACCGGCACGGCGTCTACAGGCGGCGATAACCAGGAGGGGGGCGAAACAGCGGCGCGACGTGCGGCCGGATAGGAGACAATGATGGGACTCGATCACCTCATAGCGGAAGACCAGATCAGATCACGCAGCCACGCCATCTGGGAACGGGAGGGACGCCCCGAAGGATGCGCCGAGGAACACTGGCTGCGCGCCATCACCGAACTCAATGCCGAACTCGAACGGGCCTGGCTGGTCGCGCTCGAGGAGCGCGAGAACACGGAACTCGCCATGCCGCGCCCGCAGGTGCGCGAAGCACCGCAACGGACCGAAGCCGCCCGCTGCGATCCTGGCGCCCTGCCGAAGGCGGCCTGATCAGACCAAGGCCCGCACCGCAGCAACGTGGCGGGCCTTCTCTTCCTCGCTCAGGAACGAACCGGCAAAACTGTTGACGGCAAGCGTCACCAAATCCTCGCGCGCCAACGGCAGCGCCGCCGCAACAGCCGCAAAATTGTCCCCGACATAGCCGCCGAAAAAGGCCGGATCGTCGGAGTTGATGGTGGCCTTGAGGCCAAGTTCCAGCATCCGCTTGAGCGGGTGCTGCTTGAGATCGTTTACCACGCAAAGTTTCAGGTTCGACAGCGGACAGACGGTCAACGTCAGCCCGTCCTTGACGATGCGCTCCACCAGTCGCGGGTCTTCCAGGCTGCGATTGCCATGGTCGATGCGGTCGACCTTCAGAATATCCAGCGCTTCCCAGACATAGGCGGGCGGCCCCTCCTCGCCGGCATGGGCAACACGTTTCAGACCGGCGTCGCGCGCCGCTGCAAACACGCGGGCGAATTTCGACGGCGGGTGACCGACCTCGGATGAATCCAGCCCGACGGCAACGAAGCGGTCGAGATAGGGCTCGGCCTGCCGCAACGTCGCGAACGCCGCCTCCTCCGGCAGATGGCGCAGGAACGACAAGATCAGCTTCGAGGTAATGCCGAATTCCTGTTCGCCGGCCTTGAGAGCCCGCCAGATGCCGTCGACGACGGTCTGGAACGGCACGCCGCGGCCGGTGTGGGTCTGCGGATCGAAGAACACCTCGACATGGCGAACATTGTCGGCGGCGACCCGCTTCAGATAGGCATGGGTGAGGTCGAAAAAGTCCTCTTCGTGCAGCAACACCGAGGCGCCGGCATAGTAGATGTCGAGGAAATCCTGCAGGTTGGAAAAGCGATACGCGGCGCGGACGGCTTCGGCCGAGGCATAGGGAATCGCGACCTTGTTGCGTTGCGCGAGGGCAAACATCAACTCGGGCTCGAAGCTGCCTTCGAGGTGAAGATGGAGTTCGGCTTTCGGGAGCTGGGCGATGAAGTGGTCCATGACAAAGGGTGCCAGAGTCGAGTGAAGGTGGCAACACACAGGTGTCACTTCAGTCGTCGAAACCTGGGTCCCCATCCCCTTCGCTCCGACGCGCGGCGCGCCGCGGAGCTTCGGCCGGGGATGACAGCGTGTTGTCGCGGTCGTGCTGCAGATTGCCGGCGACGTAGGTTCGCGCGACGGCGCGGTCGTCGCCCAGCATGGCGAGGGCAAACAGTTTTTCGGCCCAGGTGGAAGCGTGCTCCCAGCGGCGGCGGGCGAGCGGCAGATGCTTGACGTCGAGCACGACAAAATCCGCTTCCTTGCCGGGCGTGAAATTCCCGATCTTGTCGTCGAGCCGCAAGGTGCGCGCCGCGCCCAGCGTCGCCAGATAAAACAGCTTGAACGCGCTCAGCGTCCGCTTGTGCAACTGGCAGACCTTGTAGGCCTCGTTCATGGTGGCGAGCTGCGACAGGCTGGTGCCGGCGCCGACATCAGTGCCGAGACCGACCCGCACACCGGCTGCTTCAGCAACCTTCAAATTGAACAGACCCGAGCCGAGGAACAGGTTGGAGGTCGGACAGAAGGCGATATTGGAACCGGACTTCGACAGCCGCGCCCATTCCTCGGGCGACAGATGCAGGCAATGCGCGAACACCGAATGCGGCGTCGCCAGACCGAACTTCTCGTAGACGCCGAAATAGTCCGGGCAATCGGGATAGAGGTGGTGCACCGCCTCGATCTCATCGGTGTTCTCCGACAGATGGGTATGCAGCTTGACGCCGGGGTGGTCGGCCAGCAGCCGTCCGGCGAGTTCCAACTGCCGCTCGCTCGAGGTCAGCGCAAACCGCGGCGTCACCGCATAACCAAGCCGGCCCTTGCCGTGCCAATCGCGGATCAGGGCGCGAGATTCCATGTAGCCGGTCTCGGCGGTGTCCGAAATGCCGGCCGGAGCATTCACGTCCATCAGCACCTTGCCGGTGATCAGGCGCATGTTGCGGCGGAAGGCATCGGCGAACAGCGCCTCGGCGGCGACCTTGTGGGCGGTGGCAAACACCAGCGCCGTTGTGGTGCCGTGCGCCAGCAACTGATCGAGGAAGAAGTGCGCGGTCTCGGCGGCGACGTCCTCGTGATGGAAACGGCTCTCGGCCGGAAAGGCATAGGCCGACAGCCAGTGCAGCAGGTGATGACCCGGCGAGGCCAACATGTCGATCTGCGGAAAATGGACATGGCAGTCGATGAATCCGGGCACGATCACCCCGTCCGGGAAACGCTCGACCGGCGCCCCCTTCACCAGCGGCTGGATGTCGTTCCAGGTACCGGCCTCCACCACATGGCCATCCTCCACCAGGAGCGCGCCATCGTCATGAACGACCGCCGCATCGGCGCCCCGATCGGGGTCGTCGAGGAGGTGAAAAACGATACCGCGGAAAACCTGACGCATGTTCGTTGTCACCCCCGGCCGAGCGCGGCATCGCTGCAAAGCAAGGCGCGCGAGGGGAAAGGGGCCGAGGTCTGGACGCCCGGCATCCCATCGAAGTTGGACATGAACAGCACGGCGAAAACTTTCGACATCAACTTGCTTGCGCTACCCGGGTCCCCTTCCCCTCGTTCCGCACGCTGGCGCGCGCGATCCTCGGCCGGGGATGACAATTGTTATACCACCCGCGCGTGGACCAGAGGGCGGGTTTGCGGCGTTGCGTCCGCGATGGTGATGGCGTCGGCAAGCGACGCGGCGGCTTTGGCGGCGTCGGCTTCGTCCTTAGCGTGGATCAGCGCGACGGTTTCGCCGGCTTCCACCGGGGTGCCAACGGGGAGGAAATCGGACAGGCCGACACCCATGTCGATGAAGTCGGTGGTTTTCCGGCGGCCACCTCCGAGATCGACCACAATCAAACCGATCGCCCGGGTTTTCTCGGCCGCAATGACGCCGGAGCGCGGCGCCTTGAACGGAACCGTCACCGGGGCCTTGGCGAGATAGCGTTCGGGCTTGGTGAGGACGTCCGACGGACCGCCGAGGGCGGCGACCATCTCTTCAAACTTTGCTGCAGCTTTGCCGGAATCCAAAGACTCCTGGGCTTTTGCCAGACCTTCGTCAGGCGTCGCCGCAAGCTTGCCGAGCACCAGCATCTGGGCGACCAGCGCCTTGGTGATCTCATGTAGACGGTGCTCTCGGCGTTTGCCAGTAAGATAGTCGACCGCTTCCACCACTTCGATGGCATTGCCTGCTGTCAGGCCCAACACCTCATTCATGTCGGTAAGTAAGGCGGCCGTGGGCAGCCCTGCTCCGCCGGCAATTTTCACAATTGTTTCGGCGAGATCGGTGGCGTCCTTCAGATTCTCCATGAAGGCGCCGGAGCCCAGTTTGACGTCCATCACCAGCCCTTGCAGGCCGGCGGCGATCTTCTTCGACAGAATCGAGGCGCAGATCAGCGGGATCGACTCCACCGTCGCGGTGACATCGCGGACGGCGTAGATGCGCTGGTCGGCGGGCGCGAGATCGGCAGTCTGGCCGATGATGGCGCAGCCGACTTTCTTGACCACATCGCGCAAGGTGCCGAGGTCGGGCGTCGCGTTGTAGCCGGGGATGGCGCCCATCTTGTCGAGGGTGCCGCCGGTATGGCCGAGGCCGCGCCCCGAAATCATCGGCACGAAGCCGCCGCACGCCGCCACCATCGGCGCCAGCATCAGGCTGATCTTGTCGCCCACCCCGCCGGTGGAATGCTTGTCGAGCACCGGGCCGAAATCGCCCCAGTCGAGCACGGTGCCCGAATGGGTCATCGCCCGGGTCAGCGCCACCCGCTCGGGGAAGCTCATGCCGCGGAAGAACACCGCCATGGTGAAGGCCGAGACCTGGCTTTCGGACACGGTGCCGGCGGTGACGCCTTGGATGAATTCGGCGATGTCGGCGTCCGACAACTCAAAGCCGTCGCGCTTTTTGCGGATGATTTCCTGGGGGAGCATGGGGCTATTTCTTGAGAATGGTGGGGCCGAAGGAGAGCGGGAACAGCTCGCCCAGCGTAATGGTTTTCTTGATCCCGGTCGGATCGGCGACGTGGATCGGCAGGTCGGTATCGGCAAACTCGCGCAGGCGCTGGCGGCAGGCGCCACACGGGGTGCACAAATCGCCCTCGGGGCCGATCACCAGCGCCTCGATGATGCGGGTCTCGCCATCGGCGACCATCGCGGCCAAGGCCGACGCCTCGGCGCAATTGCCGACCGGATAGGCGATGTTTTCGACATTGGTGCCGGCATAGAGCTTGCCGTTGGCTCCGCGCACCACTGCCGCGACCTGATACTTGGAATACGGTGCATAGGCGCGGGTCCGCACGGTGCGGGCCAAGGTGAGCATGTCGTCAGTCATAGCGGTTCCGTGTTCCATCACAGTCCAAATCGCTTTCTTTGTCCCCCTTGAGGGAGAGGGCGCAAAATCTTGCACTTAGCCGAGATTGCACACTCGTCGGACCGCCGCGATGCGAGGCTAAGTGCTAGATTTTGCGGGTGAGGGGTAAATCGCGCACCCTCACCTGAAAAATCATCGGCGTTAGCGTCGCGCCCTTCGTTCCTGCTTTGAGGTCTTTGCGGCGCAACGCTAACGCCGTGATTTTTCTTCCTCCCTCTCAAGGGGAGAGGGATATTACTCACACCTTTTCCAGCTGCTCCACGAGATCGCCCAGCAGCCGCGAGGCGCCGATGCGGAACAGGTGGGGCTGCAGCCATTCCTCGCCCAGCACCGACTGCATCACCGCCTGATAGATCGGCACTTCCTTTGCCTTGGCAATGCCGCCCGCCGCTTTGAAGCCGACCTTGTAGCCGGTCTTTTTCCGCCACAGGTCGATCATCCGGGCCATCACTAGCGCGAATTCCGGCGTGGCGTTGACCGCCTCCTTGCCGGTGGAGGTCTTGATGAAGTCCGCCCCCGCCATCATGCAGACGACCGACGCCTTCGCGACATTGGTCAGGGTACCAAGATCGCCGGTGGCGATGATGGCCTTCATGTGCGCCTCGCCGCAGGCTTCGCGGAACGCCCGCACCTCGTCATACACGCCTTGCCAGTTGCCGGTGAGCGCCTTGGAACGGTCGATGACGATGTCGATCTCGCGGGCACCGGCGGCAACCGATTCTTCCACCTCCACAATGCGCGCCCTGAGCGGCGACAGGCCGTGCGGGAATCCCGCCGACACCGCCGCCACCGGAATATTCGTACCGGCCAAGGCTTCCAGCGCCGTCGCGATGAAGGCGTGATAAACACAGACCGCGGCGGTCGTGACGGGACCGAATTTCACCTCGGCTTCCGGGCTGAGCGGCTGGCGCGCCTTGGCGCACAGCGCCCGGACCCGCTCCGGCGTGTCGTCGCCCGACAGGGTGGTGAGGTCGATGCACTGGATGGCGTTCACCAGCCGAGGAGCCCCGGACGGAGCCAGCGCCGCCACCGCACGCGCCACATCGCTGTCGTCGACGGTTAAGGTATGGACCAATTCCGCGTCGAACAGGGCCACGGGATTGCGGCGGACGGCGCCTGACGGATCGGAGGGATTATCGTGATTATTCAGCATGATCCGACGGTTCCACCCAGCCACAGCCAAGTCAAGCCGCCCGCGACGCACGGCTTGTGCGCAGAAATTGCGGTTAGGCCCGTTCTGCCACTCAAATGGCCCAGAACGGATTATCGTGCATTACTGGACGATGCGCTCTCGACGCTTTTTATGCTCGTGGACAGCAACACACGTCCACGTCAATTCATCAGCCAAGTGCGGACGAGAAAGTGCTCCGAGAACTTCTTCTACACTCGCCCGTAGAGCCCGTACTTCGGCGTCTACGTCCTCGAATTTCTTCTGTTGCTCCCTAAGCCTATCGAGCAGGCGCATCCTGTCAGCGTGCGCTGTAACACCCGATGAACCAGGCTCCGGAATCTCCATTCCCTGCTCGCGAGCTTCGTCAATCCACTCACGTACAGCTTCTGCGGCGCTCGTTACTGCCTCTTCGGGCGTATCTCCATGAGACATGCATCCGGGCAGATCGGGAGCAAGCCCGAGAAATCCGCCTCCATCACCTGCGGAAATCTCACAAACAACAATCGGGTAGAACTTGTCCATTTCATTCTCCCCGTGACCGTTGCACCCTATCCACCATTGCGACCAGTAACTTAATATAGGGTGCCTTGATCGGCTTTTTTGCTGGGATGGTTAGAATCATCGAATCTCCGGCCGCACACACCTTAAAGTGACTTCCACGCCTTGGCGGTTTAAAGGCAAGGCCCGTTTTATTACATAATGTTTCGACATCATTTAGGGTCCAGTCGCCGGCCGGATTTTTGCGCATCGATTCCAGGAGCTTAATAGGCTGGCGTAGCGTTGACGGCGCTCGCTCCCGTCCAGGTTCGATCGATGGTTCTTTTGACATGTGGCTCCCCCGCACCACTTTTAGTAGCATTACCTCACAGTGTCCTACCGAGCAGCTTTCGCGAAAACACTTGAATTCGACGGATCGGGGGCGGTGGCGCGTTAGTAAACAAAGTCGAAAGGGACGCGCGATGAAGCCCTTACGGATACTGCCGGCGGTTGCACTGTTTGCCGGCGCCGTTGCCGGCCTTTTCTTGGGTCCCGAATGGCTGCGCTTTGCGCTGTTCTGGACCTTCTTCTTCGCCATTCCCGGCGCCGTCGCGGTACGAATCGCGGGGGCACGGTCGGCGTGGCTCTATTTCGGAGCCGGCGCCATCACCGGCCTTTGCGGCATCATCGGCGCCAGCTACCCGATCACGCCAGACCTGACCGAACTGGTGGCCCCGACCGTGATCGGCGGCGTGTTCGGCTGGGGCTGGCGCATCCTGCTGTGGCTGAAAATCGAACACCGCACCGAAATCTCACCGCTGCAGCGGACCGTGGGAATGGGTGACGGGGTTTGACCGCACGATTGATGCTCATGCAGCGAGTGGTCGGTAGCGGGTTGGGTCCCGTGCATCAATGCGGATCGGCTGAATATTCGCGCTCTGAATGCACCAGCCTGTCAGTTCGTCTACCCGAACGTTAAGCTGGAGATTCAGGGCATCTCTTGCCATCAACCTGATGAGCGCTTCGGCATTCGGTTCAATCGGACACTCGTTCTTTTCCCATCGCAAGATCGACAACCCGTTGCGATGCACATCGGAACCGAGTTGCGCCTGCGTCTTACCCATTAGCGTGCGCAGGAACCGCAGCTCTTTTCCATTCATTCCTCGCGGACGGTTCACGATCGCTTCGGCAATGACCTTGTGAAGGCCATTCAGGTTTTCGATTGTGATGCACTCATCACCGTCGTCATCGCGCACTGTCGGCAAGCCAACCAGTGTCACATTGTCCAATCCGCTGGCGGTGTAGTGATACTCAGACATTTTATTTCCCTCGTGCCAGAGGCTCATCAGCCCACATCACCGTAACTATCTTCACGTCGCATTTGTGCATCGATGGAATTGCGACAATGCACACTTCGCGCGTGTTGGAACTCGGTGTAGGGCCACGCACCTTGTAGCGATACAGACCCGGCTGCGTGGCTGGAACTGGCGCTTCGTAAACGAACCCGGTTTTCAAAACGCATTGGATGTCTGGTGCGGTTATGTCCCTTTCGCTCACTTGGTCGACGGCGTGCAGTTTGAAAGACACGTTGAAATTTTCCGGTTCCTTGGCGATCTCGTTAAATCGCGCCGTCGCCTCTGCCGGCGGCCACGGTTCCGGCAATTTCGGTCTTACCTAGCTTGGCTTGGAAGCGGTCATGACGGGCTCGGTGTATCATTCTGATACCTCGCATAGGTATCACCATGATACATGAACTCAATGGACATGAGCTTAATTGGTTGCCCCAAACGGCTAGCGTGCCGGCGGTTCACTGCCCAGCGGCCCCTAAATGCAATTATTGGGATGTAATAGAAATGGGGAAACCTCCTGCAGGGTTCAAGGGGGTGCGGCAGTGTGGCGTTTTGGCTGTTCCGGCAAGGGGTTGGCTCGCGGTCGCTAGCGAATGATTTGCAGGTGCTAGAGTTTCGGGCGTATTAAATTTGCCCCCCCTCCGTCGCTTCGCGCCACCTCCCCCGCTGTTTCGTCAGTGTGCGGCGCAAAAGGCGGAGAACCGCGGGGGAGGAAAGATAGGGTTGCTCACCTGAAAGGCAGTTTGCCTCAAATGATGCACACCAAATAAGCAAACACGATAATTGCCCAGTTCGATGGCAACGTGCCGCGTTGCGGGCGATGGCTATTTTTGCAACGTGCCCGGCCCATAAGCAGAAGAACGTTCTCTGGAGGGCAATGTGATCAACGGAGCCGATACCGCCTGGCTGATGGTGTCCAGCGCCTTAGTGCTGATGATGATGCTTCCGGCCTTGGGCTTCTTTTACGGCGGCCTGGTGCAGGCCAAGAACATCCTGTCGGTGCTGTTCCAGACCTTCGCCATTGCCGGCGTGGTCTCGATGTTGTGGTTCGCTTTCGTCTACTCGGAAGCGTTCTCCGGCACCGGCGCCTGGATCGGCGATCTCAACGCGGCGTTCCTCCAGCACATCGGACGCGGCATGGTGCATCCGGGCAAGACCGTTCCGGAAAGCGTGTTCGTGATGTTCCAGATGACCTTCGCGATCATCACCCCCGGCCTGATCATCGGCGCCTATGTCGAGCGCATCAAATTCGGCGCCGTACTCCTGTTCTCGTCGCTGTGGCTGATCGTGGTCTACGCCCCGGTGTGTCACTGGATCTGGGGCGGCGGCTATTTCAGCGGCGCGATGGATTATGCCGGCGGCATCGTCGTGCATCTGACCGCGGGCGTCTCCGCCCTCCTCGCCGCCGCGATGCTCGGTCCGCGGCACGGCTTCCCCCACTCCGTCCAGCCGCCGCATGCGCCCTGGATGGTGATGGTCGGCGCCGCGTTCCTGTGGGTCGGCTGGTTCGGGTTCAATGCCGGCAGCGCCCTCAGCGCTGGTGGCGAAGCGGGCATGACCATGCTGGCGACCCACCTTGCTGCCGCTACGGCGACCTGCGTCTGGATCGGAATCGAGTGGATCAAGTTCGGCAAGCCGTCGCTGGTCGGTGCGGTGACCGGCGCGGTCGCCGGCCTTGCCACCATCACCCCGGCCTCGGGTTATGTCGGTCCGCTGGGCGCGGTGACCCTGGGGATCGCGGGCGGTACGGTCTGCTATGGCGCCGTGCTGGTGGTGAAGCGCGCCTGGAAGGTCGACGACGCCCTCGACGTGCTCGGCGTCCACGGTGTCGGCGGGGCGCTCGGCAGCCTGCTTGTTCCCTTTGCGGCCGGCATCGGGGTCGGCGGCACCGTGGTCAAGTCGGTCTGGGCCCAGTTCGGCGTCCAGGTTGAAGCTGTTATCGTCACGGGCCTCTGGTCGGTGGCCGCAACTTTCCTCATTATCAAGCTGGTCAAAGCCGTCGCCGGATGGCGTATCGACCGCGAGCAGGAAATCCAGGGTCTGGACTTCTCCAGCCACGGCGAAACCGGCTACAACATGAATGGGTGAGGAGAACCTGATGAAACTCGTGATCGCGATTATCCAGCCGCACCGCCTCGACGTCGTGCGCGACGCGCTCCTTGCCACCGGCACCGAAGGCATGACGGTTTCGGAAGTGCGCGGCTATGGTCGCCAGAAAGGCCACAAGGAAGTCTATCGCGGCGCCGAATACACCATCAGCTTCATTCCCAAGCTGAAGCTGGAAGTGGCGGTGCCCGACGAGCGCCTCGACGCAGTGGTGGAAGCGATCCGCAAAGGCGCCCAGACCGGCAAGATCGGCGACGGCAAGATCTTCGTCGTCGATCTCGAAGCGGCACTGCGGGTGCGCACCGGCGAACGCGACAACGACGCGCTTTAGACGAACTGGCGAAGCACGAAGTACAGACTGCCGGCAATCAGCATTGCGGCGGGAAGTGTCAGCACCCAGGCGCTGGCGATCGACTTCACCGTCGACCATTGCAGGCCGGAGCCGTTGGCCGCCATGGTGCCGGCGACGCCGCTTGAGAGAATGTGCGTCGTCGACACCGGCAAGCCGTACAGCTCGGCGGCACCGATGGTGGCGGCAGCGACCAGCTCAGCCGAGGCGCCTTGGGCATAGGTTAGGTGATGCTTGCCGATGCGCTCGCCGACGGTGACGACGATGCGTTTCCAGCCGACCATGGTGCCGAGCCCGAGCGCGATGGCAACGCAGACCTTGACCCAGAGCGGAATGAAGCGCGTGCCGGCATTGAGATCGTCGCTGTAGGATTTCAGCGTTGCGGTTTCGGTTGGCGTGAACTTGGCGCCCGAGGCCGGTAACAGGCGGATGGCATCGCCGGTGAGATACATGTCATTTCGGATATTGGGCGTCGCGGCGGCGGGAATGCGCGCGATGGCGCCGTAATTGCGGATGTTCTTCACCGTCTCGCCGGTGAGGACGCCAAGACCGGCGAACACCTCCGGGCGGTTGAGCTGCTTCACCCGCAGCGCATCGCCGACGGTTTTGCGCGCCGCAGCGGCCGACATCGCTGGCCCATCGCCGGCATGCGCGACGAACACCTGCTGCGCCGCGGCGGATGCCTGCACGAACGCCGGTGTATCGGTGTCGCTCATGGTGCGGTTGAGGGCATAAGCGGTGGGCGCGGCGCCGATCAAGATCAGCATGATCAGGCCCATGCCCTTCTGGCCGTCGTTGCCGCCGTGCGCGAACGACACGCCGGTGCAGGTGAAAATCAGGATGCCGCGAATCCACCACGGCGGCGGCGAGGAGGTTTGCGGTTCCTTGTAGAGCTTCGGCACGCGGACGAAGAATTTCATCACCAGCAGCAGCAGCGCCGAGAACACGAACCCCATCAGCGGGCTGAACAACAGCGCGCGGGCGACATTCCACGCCTGCGACCAGTCCACGCCCGAGGTCGCCTGCCCGACCGGCGCCATCAACTGGTTGGCAAGGCCGACGCCCATGATCGAGCCGATCAGCGCATGGCTGGAGCTGTTGGGGATGCCCAGCGCCCAGGTGCCGAGGTTCCACACGATCGCCGCGATCAGCAGCGCGAAGATCATCGCATAACCGGCGGTGTTGCCGACCTGCAGGATCAGCTCCACCGGCAAAAGCGTGATGATGCCGTAGGCGACCGCGCCGCTGGACACCATGACGCCAAGGAAATTGAACACTCCCGACCACACCACCGCGACCAGCGGCGGCAGCGAGTGGGTGTAGATCACGGTCGCGACGGCATTGGCGGTGTCGTGGAAGCCGTTGACGAATTCGAACCCGAGCGCGATCAGCAGCGCCAAGCCGAGCAGCGCGAAGACGCCGACGGCGATGGTTTCGTGCACCTGTTCCAGATCGGTGACGAGACCGTGCGCACCATAACCGATCCCCGCCGCCAACAGGCAGCAGAAGACAATGATCGTCGTGGTGGCGGGGCGATGATCCAGCCTGGGCTTGGTGGCCGGCGCGTAAAGGTCGGTCGTATTGGAAACGGCGTCCATACAAACCCCCAAATTTGATTGCGACTGCGGATCAGTTACTTTCTAAGGTGAAGGGCTTGTGTGACGCTTGCGTGACAGAGCGGCGGCAACATGCGGGAGCGCGCCGATCTCGCATTTTAATCTTCCCGTCCTATAACCCTCTGCGCACATCTCGGGGGGGCGCCGCCATGGTCAACCGCATCGACCGCCTCGTCGCCGCGGCGACCATTCTCGCGGGCGCGCTTCTGCTGTTCGAGGTCGAGCCCCTGATCGCCAAAGCGATCCTGCCTTGGTTCGGCGGCTCGGCGCAGGTGTGGACGACGTGCCTGCTGTTTTTCCAAGCCGCACTGCTGGCCGGCTATCTCTATGCCCATGTGCTGACGACCCGGGTGCCGCCCCGACTGCAATGGCGCGTCCACGCCGGGTTGTTGGCGGTGAGCCTGCTCTTGCTACCGATCATTCCGGCGGAGCACTGGAAGCCGGTCGGCGGCGAAGACCCGCTGCTGCTGATCCTCGGCCTTCTGACCACCACCATCGGGCTGCCGTTCGTGCTGCTGTCGGCGACGAGCCCGCTGGTGCAGGCGTGGCTGGCGCGCCCGGTGGATGGCGAGGTCACGGCGCCCTATCGCCTGTTCGCACTGTCGAACTTTGGCTCGATGGTGGCATTGCTCAGCTATCCGGTGCTGGTCGAACCCTATGTGCCGGCGCACCTGCAGGCGGTCGGGTGGTCGGCGATTTATGGCGGCTTCGCGGCCCTGTGTTCCCTGACGGCCTGGCGCTATCGCCGGGGCGAACTGGCCGTGCGCGAAAAGGCCGAGCGGCCGGCGTGGGCCAATCGGCTGCTGTGGTTCTTCCTGGCGGCGGCGCCTTCGGGCCTGCTGCTCGCGATGACCAATTTCATGCTGCAGAACGTGGCTGCGATCCCGCTGTTCTGGGTGGTGCCGCTGGCGCTTTATCTCGTCAGCTTCATCCTCGCCTTCAACAATCTCGACTGGTACAGCCAGCCGCTGTGGTACGTGCTGTTCGTCGTGGCGCTGGTGTTGGCGCTGCTGGCGCCGGCGGGCAACTATGCCGAAATCGGCCTGATATCGCTGCCGCTGTTGTCCACCGTCCTGTTCGTGTTCTGCTGCGTCTGCCACGGCGAGCTGTCGCTGGCCAAACCCGAACCGCGCCATCTAACCGAGTATTATCTCATCATTTCCACCGGCGGCGCGGCGGGCGGACTGTTCGTGGCGGCGGTGGCCCCCACCGTCTTCAACGGCCCCTATGAATTCCTGATCCTGATCCCGCTGACGGCGCTGATCGTGCTGGTGGCGGCGGCCCGCCATTTCCGCGATTGGACCGAGTCTCGCCCGGCCATTCTGGCCCTCGGCGCCGGTGCAGTCGTCATCGCCAGCGGCGTGCTGATGGCCCAGACGGCACAATCGATGATGACGGATTCGATTGTGCTGCGGCGCAATTTCTACGGTTCTCTCAAGGTCCAGGACATGGCGCTGACCACTGCCAATCCGATCCCGGTGCGGCGGCTGATCAACGGCTCGATCCTGCACGGCATGGAAGCCAAGGCGGTGCCGCTGCGACGGCTGCCGCTGTCCTATTACGCCCGCCCCTCGGGCGTCGGCCGGCTGATCACCGAGGCGGGCAAAGCGGGGCCGATCAAGGTGGGGGTCATCGGCGAAGGCGTCGGCACCCTGGCGGCCTATGGCCGGGCCGGCGACAGCTATCGCTTTTACGAGATCAATCCCGACGTCGACCGCATCGCCCACGACCAGTTCTGGTACCTGCCATCCAACCCGGCGCACCAGAGCATCGTCCTCGGCGACGGCCGGCTGAGCCTGGAACGCGAGCCGCCGCAAGGCTTCGACGTGCTGGTGATCGACGCCTTCCTCAGCGACTCCATCCCGCTGCACCTTCTGACCCGGGAAGCCTTTTCGCTCTACTGGCGACACCTGAAGCCCGGCGGCGTACTGGCGGTACACGTTTCCAACCGCTACGTTGCCCTTGCCCCGGTAGTCGCCCGGGATGCGGCGGCGCGCGGGATGGACGCCCGGGCCATCGATATCGACAACGACCTCGACCACGGGGTGGCGCGCTCGGTCTGGGTCTTGGTCACCCGCCGCAAGGCGCTGTTTGAGGGCGAGCTGGCCAATGCCCCGCCGGTGCCCGTCCCGCCCGACCTTCGACCCTGGACCGACGACTATTCGGCGATCTGGAGCGTCCTGCGCTTCTGACCGGGCCGGCGGGCACACCGCTCCCAAGTTAAGCAAAAAATGTCTGGCGAACCCTGCCTTTACCGCCGCACTGTGTGCTAGTCATGACCCGGAAAGATGACACCGGAGCACGCCGTTTTGCCGGGGTGCCCCGAGGGAGATGATTGCTCATGGAGCGCAGACACCCGCTGGCGCGCGATACGATGGCTTACGTCCTCGCCGGAGGACGCGGCGCGCGGCTCAATGAACTGACCGACAAGCGCGCCAAACCGGCGGTCTATTTCGGCGGCAAGGCCCGCATCATCGACTTCGCACTGTCGAACGCGGTCAATTCCGGCATCCGCCGCATCGCCGTGGCGACCCAGTACAAGGCGCATTCGCTGATCCGCCACCTGCAGCAGGGCTGGGACTTCTTCCGCTCCGAACGCAACGAAAGCTTCGACATCCTGCCCGCCTCGCAGCGCGTGTCGGAAGGCCTGTGGTATCAGGGCACCGCCGACGCGGTGTACCAGAACATCGACATCATCGAGAGCTATAATCCGGAATTCATGGTCGTGCTCGCCGGCGACCATGTCTACAAGATGGATTACGAGCTGATGCTGATGCAGCACGTCGAAACCGGCGCCGACGTGACCATCGGCTGTCTCGAAGTCACCAAGGCCGAGGCCAAGGGCTTCGGCGTGATGGCGGTGGACGAGAAAAACGTCATCACCGATTTTGTGGAGAAGCCCGCCGATCCGCCGACCATGCCGGGCAAGACCGACACCTGCCTCGCCTCGATGGGCATCTACGTCTTCCGGACCAAGAAGATTTTCGAGGAGCTGAGGCGCGACGCCGCCACCGCCGGCTCGACCCGCGATTTCGGCAAGGACATCATCCCCTATCTGGTCAAGCACGGCAAAGCCGTGGCGCATAAATTCTCCGACAGCTGCGTGCGCGCCAGCGCCGAGGCCGAGCCCTATTGGCGCGATGTCGGCACCATCGACGCCTATTGGGAAGCCAACATCGACCTTACCGACGTGGTGCCGAAGCTCGATCTCTACGACACGACGTGGCCGCTGTGGACCTACGCCGAAATCGCTCCGCCGGCGAAATTCGTCCACGATCTCGAAGGCCGGCGCGGCTCGGCGGTGGCATCGCTGGTGTCGGGCGACTGCATCATCTCGGGCTCGCATTTGCGCCGCTGCCTGTGCTTCACCGGCGTGCGCTCGAATTCGTTCTCGGTGCTGGAAGACGCCGTGATCCTGCCGCGCTGCAAGATCGGCCGTTCGGCGCGCCTCAGGCGCGTCGTGCTCGACCGCGATGTCATCATTCCGGAAGGTCTGGTGGTCGGCGAAGATCCCAAGCTCGATGCCCAGCGCTTCCGCCGTTCCGAAAAAGGCATCTGCCTCATCACCCAGGCGATGATCGACAGACTGGCATAAGGCCATGAGCTTGCGCGCCTTCTCCGTCGTTTCCGAAGCCTATCCGCTGATCAAGACCGGCGGCCTTGCGGATGTAGCGGGGGCGCTGCCGGCGGCGCTGAAGCCCTATGACGTGGCGGTGACGACGCTGCTGCCGGGCTACAAGCCGGTGCTGAAGGCGCTGACCCGTACCGAAGTACTGCACTCCTACGCCGACCTGCTCGGCTGCGAAGCCACGCTGATCGCCGGAACCGCGGGCGGACTCGATCTCATCGTGCTCGACGCGCCGGAACTGTTCGGCCGTGGCGGCGGGCCCTATCTCGATCCGTCAACCGGCAAGGACTGGCCCGACAACTGGATGCGCTTCGGCGCTCTGGGACGGGCGGCGGCCGATCTCGCCGAAGGAAAAATTGGCGACATCACCTTCGACATCGTCCATTGCCACGACTGGCAAGGCGCCCCGGCGGCGGCGTATCTGCGCTATGACGGCGCCAGCGTTCCCTCGATCGTCACCATCCACAACATCGCCTTCCCCGGCTGGTTTCCGCCCGAGACGTTTTCCTATCTCGGGCTGCCGCAGCGCGCGTTTTCGATCGAAGGCGTGGAATATTTCGGCGGCGTCGGGTTCCTGAAAGCGGGGCTGCACACCGCCGATGCGATTACCACCGTCAGCCCGACCTACGCCGAGGAAATCCGCACCGCGGAATACGGCATGGGATTGGAAGGTCTGATCAAGGCGCGCGGCGACCGCGTCTTCGGCATCGTCAACGGCATCGACACGACGGTGTGGAATCCGGCCAGCGATCCCAATCTCGTCCAGCAATACGATCTGCGCACGCTGCATCTCAGGCGCCAGAACCGGCGTGCGGTGGAAAAGGCGTTCGGGCTCACCGATGCCTTCGGGCCGATCTTCTGCGTCATCAGCCGGCTCACGACGCAAAAGGGCATGGACGTATTGGCTTCGCTCACCGACGATCTCGTCGCCATGGGCGGACGGCTGGCGCTGCTCGGCTCGGGCGATACCAAGCTCGAAACCGCGTTCATCGCCGCCTCCAACAAGCATCGCGGCAAGATCGGCGTCACCATCGGCTACGACGAGGCGCTATCGCACCTGATGCAAGGCGGCGCCGACGCCATTCTCATTCCGTCGCGCTTCGAGCCCTGTGGCCTGACCCAGCTTTACGGCCTGCGCTACGGCTGCGTGCCGGTGGCGGCGTGTACCGGCGGCCTTGCCGATACCATCATCGACGCCAACGAAGCGGCGGTGAATGCCGGCGTCGGCACCGGCTTCCTGTTCGACGGCGTCACCCGCCAGAGCCTGACCACCGCCATCGCCCACACCATCGCCCGCTATGGCGATCGCAAGGTGTGGAAGGGTTTGCAGGAGCAAGGCATGCGCGCCGATTTCTCGTGGGCGCGTTCGGGCCGGCAATACGCCGATCTCTACCGCCGCTTCGCGAAGACCGGCGCCGCAAAGGCGGCGGTGCGGACCCTCTGACCGTCGGGAAAACGGGGACCGTCAGCGCACCGCTCCTGATCTTGGCGGGGGGGGCTTTGATCTGGGCGGCGCGCTGACGGAGCCCTCAGGCGAAGGCCTCAACCTCCGCCGTAAGCTTGTCGATGCCGAGCAGCGTCACCATCTTGCCGTCGAGCACGGCGATGCCGTCGACATAATCGTTCTGGTTCTCGCGCACGATGTCGGGCATCGGCTGGATCTGATCGCCGGCGACCGACAGGATGTCGAGCACCGCATCAACCAGCACGCCAGTCACCCGCTCGCCATGCTGCATGACGATGATGACGTGCGACGCGTTCGGCTCGGTCCGCCCCATGCCGAGGCGCGCCTTGAGATCGATCACCGGCAGCACGGCGCCGCGCAGATTGATGACGCCGAGCACGTAGTCGGCGGCGTGCGGCACCACGGTGGTCTCCACCCAGCCACGGATTTCGCGCACGCTCATGATGTCGGTGGCGAATTCCTGGCCGGTGGCGAGAAACTTGATGTACTGCCGGGCGCCTTCATTCGATGAATTGGCAAGCATGGCTCAGAACTCCGCCCATTCGTCGCTGGACGGCGCGATCTTCTGCGCCGTTGCGGCCGTGGAAATGCGTCCCGCGCCACCGACCCGGCGTGCCGGCCTGACCACCGGCCGGGCTGCGGGCCTTGCCGGCGCGCGTACCGGCGTTGGCGCAGTATCGGTTGCGGCAGCCGGCGCATCGCCGACGCGGAAGAACGCGATCAAATTCGACAATGTCTGGGTCTCGTGGGCCAGGTTGCGCGACGCCGCCGTCGACTCTTCGACCATCGCCGCATTCTGCTGCGTAACCTGATCCATCTGGCTGACGGCGGAATTGACTTCCTCGATGCCGGTCGCCTGCTGCTCGGCGGCTTGCGCCATCTCGGTGACCAGCGAATTGATCTGCACCACCTGATCGACAATGCGCTTGAGCGCATGACCAGTTTCGCCGACGAATTTCACGCCGTCGCCGACCTGCGCGCTCGAGGTGTTGATCAGCGCCTTGATCTCCTTGGCCGCCTCGCTCGATCGCTGCGCCAGCGCCCGGACCTCGCTCGCCACCACGGCAAAGCCCCGGCCCGCGTCGCCCGCGCGCGCCGCTTCGACACCGGCATTAAGAGCAAGCAGATTGGTCTGGAACGCGATCTCGTCGATGACGCCGATGATGTCGGTGATCTGCTTCGACGACTGGGCAATGGAATCCATCGCCTTGACGGCGGTATCGACGATGCGACCGCCCTCTTCCGCCGTCGTCTTGGCCGTCGATACGCTGACGGTGGCTTCCTTGGTGTTGACCGACGTCTTCTTGACCGTCGCAGTGATCTCTTCCAGCGCCGCAGCGGTTTCCTCGAGACTGGCCGCCTGCTGTTCGGTGCGACGCGACAGGTCGTCGGCGGCGGTGGAGATTTCACCGGCACCGTTGGCGATCTGATGGGTTGAATCCATCACTCCCCGCAGCGTGTCCTGCAGGCGTTCCACCGCGTCGTTGTAATCGCGCTTGAGCTGGGCGAACGGACCGGTGAGGTCGGCATCGACGCGATGGGTGAGATTGCCCTTGGCGACTTCGGCAAGACCGGCACCGATACTGTCGACGATCAGCCGGGTCTGTTCGGCCTTCGACTGCTCCGCCGCCGCAAGCTGGTTCTTGAACGTCGTCATCGCTTCGGCAAGCTTGCCGATCTCATCCTGCTGGTCGGCGTGCGGCACATGCGCCAGCAGATTGCCGTTGGCGAGCTCGCCCATGGCATCGGTCATCGACCCGAGGGGCTTCGACACGCCGCGGATCAGCGCCAGACCGGCACCGATGCAGAGCACAACCGCCAAACCGAGCGCGATACTGATCCAGAGCCGGGCGGAAACATAGGTCTCGTGACCAAGTTCTCCTGCTGCCTCGCCACCAGCTCGGTTAAACTCGATGGTTGCTTCAACGGCGTCCTTTAGACCATTGAAGACCGTGCGCATCTCGCCGGTGATGTATTTCACGCCGGCTTGGCTGCCTTGCGTTTTGTGGATCTCCACAAGTTTGGCGTCCAGGGCGCGATAGGCTTCCCATTTCGCCATGATGCCATCGGCCAGCTCGCGCTCCTTGCCGGGCGTCACTCGGGTTTCGTAGCGCCTCAAGGCCTCATTGGCCGCCGCCTCGATGGTGAGCTGCGTCTTGTGGTCGGCCTCGGCCTGATCCCCTTCCGTCAGAAGTCCTGACGCCTGAAAGGCGCGATAGCGGGTGATATTGTACTGAAACCGACCGAGGCGCTGTATCGATGGCATCCAGTTTTCGCGCAAATCGGCAGCCTGCGTATCCAGGTGCGAAAGGCTCAGCATCGCGAACACGCCAAGCGCAATCGTCGTCAACAGCACGATCGCGAAGGCGCCGATCACTTTCTTACTGACGGACAGGTCTTTGAAATTCACAGCAGGGCTCCGGGGATGGGCGGTCTGACCATCTATCCCGCCTGCACATTTTAGAATGAGTTTACGGATGCCGGTGTTTTACGGCCATTCTCGCCGTGCGGTGGAGTGGCGAAATCCGTCAACCTCTCAAAAAGGACGTTTCGCCAACAATTCCGCCGTTTGCCGGGCCTGCCTCGCGATCAAAAATCGCGCATACGTACTTTCCGCAAGCGTTGCCAACGGTCGCGCGAAAATCGCAGTTCCATGAACGCAGCACGGGAACTCCGCAAAATACAACAGGGCCGTGCAGCGGAACGCCATTCCAACCCGCTCGTTAAGCTCCCGACGACAGCACGGAGCCCTGGCATGAACCCGACCGCAGATCCTTTGGCAGCATTGCTGATTGTGGTGGTTATCGCGGTGGCGGCAGTGGCCGCTTTTGTCCTCTGGCGTGGCCGCTCCGCCCGGCGGCTGCAGTCGCGCTTCGGCGCCGAATACGCCCGCGTGGTCCAGGAGTCCGGCAGCCGCAGCGTCGCCGAGGAGCGGTTGCGCCGGCGCGAAGCCCGGGTGCGCTCCTATTCCATCCATCCCTTGTCGCCCGACGAGCGCGCCCGCTACGCCGCGCAATGGCGCATGCTGCAGGCCAAATTCGTCGACGATCCGGCGGGCGCCGTGACGGCCGCCGACCACCTGCTCGGCGAAGTGATGCAGACACGCGGCTATCCGGTGATCGATTTCGAGCAGCAGGCCGCCGACCTGTCGGTCGATTATCCCGAGATCGTCCAGAATTACCGCGTCGCCCACGACATCGCGCTGCTGCATGCCCAGCACCGGGCCTCGACCGAGGATTTGCGCCGCGCGATGGTCCATTACCGCAGCCTTTTCGACGAATTGTCGAGCGAACCGCGCATGCGCGCGGCGTCCTGAGGAGACTCCATGACCAATCCCGATCCGAGCTTCGATCCCCAGAGAATGGCGTCAAACCGCGACCCCGGCGGCGAACCGTATGACGATCCCGAAGCGGCGGCGGCCGAACAGCGGGGGCAACTTTCAGAAGACGACCGCGTCGACGCCGATTTCAGTACGCCGCAAGATCGCGATGAGGCGGAGGAACAATCGGCGCGCCAGTTCGCGGTGTCCGAAGGCGATGCTCCCCTGCTTACCGCGGAACACGCCAGCGGTTTGAAGACGCAATGGGACGCGGTGCAGGCAACCTTCGTCGACGATCCGCGGCGGGCGGTGGAAAATGCCGATCACCTCGTCGCCCAGGCCATGGCGCGGCTCGCCGACACCTTCGCGCAGGAGCGTGCCAAATCTGGAGCAGCAATGGGGCCGCGGCCAGGAAGCCTCCACCGAAGACCTGCGGCAGGCGTTGCAGCGCTACCGGGCCTTTTTCCAGCGGTTGCTGGCGGTTTAGGTTTTTCGAACTCCGCGCTTCGTGCCCGAAAAGCCGTCGCCACGTTTCGGCGAAGCGCTTATTTCGTCCCGAACATGCGGTCGCCGGCGTCGCCGAGCCCGGGGACAATGTAGCCGTGATCGTTGAGATGATCGTCGATTGCGGCAGTCCAGATGTGCACGTCGGGGTGAGCGGCGTGGAATTTCGCGAGACCCTCGGGCGCCGCCAGCAGGCACATCAGCCGGAGGTTGTTAACGCCGCGGTCCTTCAGCATGTCGACGGCAGCGATCGAGGAGTTGCCGGTCGCCAGCATTGGGTCCATCACGATCACCAGCCGGTCGGCAATGTCCTCCGGCGCCTTGAAGTAGTATTCGACGCTCTTCAGCGTCTTGGGATCGCGATAAAGGCCGATGAACGCCACACGGGCGGACGGCACCAGGTTCAGCATCCCTTCCAGGAACGCCATGCCGGCGCGCAGGATCGGCGCGAACACCAGCTTCTTGCCCTCGATCACCGGCGCCTTCATCGGCGACAGCGGGGTCTCGATGTCGATCAGTGCGGTCGGCAACTCCCGCGTGATCTCGTAGCAAAGCAGCATGCCGATCTCGTTCAGCAGCTCGCGGAACTGCTTGGTGGAGGTCCCCTTCTTCCGCATGATGGTGAGCTTGTGCTGAACCAGCGGATGATCGACCAGTGT